>JAIFKQ010000151.1 GCA_020049515.1 Paludibacter sp.
AATACATCCCCCACTATTGATTTTCAACTTGACGAAGTCAAGTTGAAAATCAATAGGTTACAATCAAAATAAGGGGTGCTGAGTAGTTACGCTCACGGGCAATAACATGGAAAATATATTTTTCTTGTTATTTTATAAAGCGAATCAAATAATTACAATTTAACTTTTGGCTGAGTTGTAACTTTCTTTTTGCGAGGGACATATTTTCCAGGTAAAATAACATTGAGTAAAGCCTTACCCATCAAGCCTAATTTTACAGCACAAGCAAAAACGAATACACTCAATGTAAATGTTGGCCAATTATACAAAGTCTCAGAAGCGGTGAACCATTGCGCAAATGCTAAAATCATAATTATTACACTAAAAATAATTTTTGATTGCAATAAAGGTGTTTTAAGTGTTTTAAATCGGGTCATTCCGTCAATAATTCCCGAAATGGTAGAAGCAATAAGCGACAATGGTAGCATATATACTGAAAAACGAATAACAGAATCTACAATATTAACCTGTACGTTTGGGAAAATCCAATGAAAAAGCATCAGCACTGGAGTTAAAGCCACAAAAGTTTGAGAAAGATGTATTGCAATTGGGTGAATATCTAAAGCCAAAATAAATAATCGGTTTGAGGATACACGTTCGCGGTATGGTTCAAAAACTGATCTAGGAAGACCACAGGCTGGACAAACATCTCCTAAATCGCTCTCTTTCATTACATAACCACATGGGCGGCATATTACTAATTCTTCATCTATCATAATACTGATACTAAATTTGTATTGAAATTGGTACAAAATGTACCAAACCACAAAGGTAATAACTAATTAATTATCAACAAGGGATTAACATTTTTTTTTCAATGGAATAACTTTTTTTTCTTGTTTGTAAAAACCCAGAAGATTTTTTTCATGTAGCGACATTTAGCATACTGTTTTAAGAGCGAAGATATATGTCTTGCTAGCTAGGTGTTTATAATATAGTTTTAAGAATAAATCCTTAGTTGGAAATAAATTTTCTTTTAAGTAAACTGTAAAGATAGATTTCTACCCATCCTTTGTTGATATTTGTTCGGTAAATAGTACTAAGCTATCAATTTTAAACCCAAAGGCTTCCATTTTTGTGTCCTGACATATTATATCGTTCTTTTTTTCATTCAAATCTACTTTATAAATTCTAAAAATAGTCTAATTGCTTCAGACAGGTTAGTAAAACATCTCATGCGTGTTAAAAACTAGTAATGAATAGTTTTTCATTCATTGTAGATAGCCGTTAAATGGAGAAATAAATATATCTTTGTACCCCTATTAAGTATCTATCTTTTATCCAATAGCATGAGAACATTGTTAAGAATTAGTTTTTTCGTTATATTTTTCGTTTCATCATTTACAGTTTGCGCACAAAAATCAGAAATTACATCTTCTGTAATTTCTACAAAAAATACAGCAAGTGTTCCCAAGGCCGACAAGTCATTTATTTATGCCATAGAGGGCGGATATATTAATTCTATGCTTTATGGGTCTAGCGTGAGTTCTACTTATTTTAACGGTGCACGAGTTGGTGCTACAGCCAATTACAATCTAATAAATAATTTTAGTTTGCTAACAGGTGTACTATATTCGGTTGTTTATTCCGATAAAAAACAAGGGTATCCTAATTTGACATTTGTAGAGTACTACACTTTAGGCCATTTTTTGGATATTCCACTTCATATTACTTATAATCTACCCCTAAATAAAAATTTAAAGGTGTTTGCGTTCGCAGGTCCAAACTTCAATATTGGATTATCCTTAAAACAAGATATAACATTTAGTGATAATTTAATTGGAGATGAAAACTTAGCTGCGTATAATGCCTTTAAAACCTTTACGGGTATTGAGCCAAAACCAATAGAGTTTTATAAGGAATCTTTGCTTAACAGATTAAATCTACAAGTAGGCGTTGGTGGTGGTGTTCAATGGAAAAGTTACCAACTGAAATCAGGTTATGATTTTGGAATCAATAATCTAAATAAAGTGGATACAGGAAATTTACACCTAAAAGGATGGTATGTAACTTTCTCTTACGACTTTTAAATTTCAAGGTTTTTTTTTATAAAATATTATAGTGAAACAATTGCTTATTTCAATTTCAAGCTAAAAGGCTAAGCTCATTTTCGGGTTTAGCTTTTTTTTGATCGACAACTAATTAATAATCAGTATTACTTTGCTGTTTTTATGTTTAGTTTTGTTGCTTTATGAATTTGTTTTCCTGTGATTTTTTTTTTGCTTAACTAAAAACTTAGGGTAGTTCCGAGTTTAGAAAAGTATAAATTAAACCTTTGTTATTCAAATTAGTCAAACAGCTAAACGTGATAAAATACCAGCTTACCGAAAGCCGAATAAATATGAATATTACCGACGCCGAACTTCAAATTCAACTTGAAAATCCACGCAAAAGAGCCAATGCATTTTCGGCACTAGTGCGCATTTACCAAGAGCGGCTTTACTGGCATATTCGTAAAATGGTCTTGTCTCACGAAGATTCAAATGATATATTGCAAAACACTTTTATGAAAGCTTGGAATGGATTGGATGGATTTAGAGGCGAATCTAAACTCTCTACTTGGCTTTATCGGATTGCCACAAACGAAACACTCACATTTTTGACTAATAAACGTATGCGAAACTTAAGCTCAATGGACGATGTGGAAGATTTGTTGCTTCAAAATCTAAGAGCTGATAGCTATTTTAATGGTTCAGAAATACAACTGAAATTACAAGAAGCCATTCTTACTTTGCCTGAAAAACAACGATTGGTTTTTAACATGAAGTACTTTGATGATATAACTTACGAGCAAATGGAAGCAGTGCTTGGTACTTCAGTTGGAGCTCTGAAAGCATCTTACCATCATGCTGTAAAAAAGATTGAGAGGTTTTTTGCCGATGAGGATTGAGGATTTTAATAATATGTTTCTATTATAATTTTTAATGATTATGATAATGACTCTGTGTTAAAACATCAACATGCATTAAACCACCATAATTTTGAATAGTCATAACAAGAAAAAAGATGAAAAAATTGAACATAACACTTGATGAAATAGGAAAAGAAATACCTTTTGGTGTTCCCGATAATTATTTCGACCAATTTGCAAGTCAAATGGATCAGCAAATTGGAGTTAAACACTTACCAGTAAGCAGGTTGCTAAGGCCATGGATGTATATGGCAGCAATGTTTCTAGGTATTATGTTTTTGGGTCAGGTTTTATTTAATTTGTACCAAAATACCAAGGCTCAAAATGCAGAAAATTATGAATTATATGTATTGTCGCAGGTTGATGAAACTTCATTAATGGACTGTTATGTCGATTATTCAGTGAAGTAGTTTTCTAAATATGTCTTATTCTAAATGTAAAAATCAAGTATGAAAATGTTTAAAAATAATTTCATAATACTCCTTATACTTACAAGCAGTATAACTAATGCTCAGGAGGTTGCGAACTGTTCTAAAGTGATTGAAATGCATAGTCAGAAATGGAAATTCATTGTAGAGCAAGCCATATTAACTGATAAAGAGGTGGATGCGGTGTTGCCCGTTTTTATGGAGTACGAAAAAAATGTTTGGAGTCAGCACGCTAAAAAGCGAGGTTTTTTTAATAATGTGGAACGGTTGGAGAAAAGTTCTAAACCAAATTACTCGCAACTTAATGACCAATATCTTGAATTTGAAATAACTCAGGCGCAACTTTTCAAAATCTATCATTTGAAATTGAAAAAACTATTGTCGCCCGAAACACTTTTCAATTATTATAAGGCCGAACGTTCTTTTAAACGAAAGTTGTTGCACGAAATGCCTAATTTTCAGCATCGTAAGGCTCAAGGGAATTAAGCCGTTATTTTATTTCTTACTTTTTATCCCAAAATGTTTTGCCCTGAAGTATAAATACACTATCTTTGCAGTCCAAAAAACAGGGTACCTTGGCCGAGTGGCTAGGCACCGGTCTGCAAAACCGATCACGGCGGTTCGAATCCGCCAGGTACCTCCAAGAAAACCTTCTTTGAGTTGTTTAGTTACAACTTTTAAGAAGGTTTTTTTTATTTCAAACGTTTGCATCTTTTCTTTTTATAGTATCTGCTAACAGCTTTTTTATTGCGTTTTATTTTCGTAATTTTGTACCCTATAAAATAAGCAGTTAATATTATGATATTAAAATTTAAAATACATTACATTACGCAATGGGGTCAGTCCTTATATGTGCTTTTGCATGCTCCAAAGCAAGCAAATCTTGATACTTCTGAGGTTATTGTAATGCAATGCAACGACAATTTTGAATGGACAGCCAAAATTAATATTGACGTCTTTAACGGTCAGATTTCATATCAGTATGCCATTCTCAATTCTAATAAATCGTTTGATTGCGAGTATGGAAAAGTTAGGTTTATTTTAATCGATAATATTCAACAGACTGTCGAAATTCAAGATTTCTGGCGTGGTCCTTTTGGCGATTCTCCTTTTATTACAGCTGCTTTTTCTGAATGCTTTTTTAAAAGAAGTGGGTTTAAAACCATTAACGTTATTCAAAATTCCAACTTGATACTTCGCCTTAATTGCCCTCAAATGGAGCCTAATAGGCACATAGCAATAATTGGAAATCAAGATGAGCTTGGCAATTGGGACGAAGACAAAAAAGTTAAACTCAGCGATTTAGATTTCCCAGTCTGGAGTGTAGCACTGAATGCTGATAAATTCAGTTTTCCTTTAGAATACAAGTACTTGATAGTTGATACGCTCACCGATAAAGTGTTAGCATGGGGTGGGGGGCCCAATAGAATGATTAGTTCGGTTGATAGTCAAGTTGTTACTTTTGTTACCGATGAGCATTTTATCCGCAAAATTCCTTCGTGGAAGGCATCAGGAGTAGCAATCCCCGTTTTTTCGCTAAGAAGTGACGAGGGTTTTGGTATTGGCGAGTTAAAAACGGGGCAACGAATGATACAAATTTTGCCTATCAACGACACAATACTTTATCATACCAATTACGATTCCTATCCTTATAACGCAGTTTCAGTATATGCATTACACCCTATTTATTTGCATTTGGAAAGTGTTGGTCAACTAGAAGATAATGAGCTTAATGATTACTTTCAATCTCATAAACAAGAACTTAATGCAAAAACATTTTCGGACTACGAAAATGTGATGAAATTAAAATGGGAGTTTTTTAAAGCTATTTTTAATCAAGATGGACAGTTTGTACTGAACTCAGAAGAGTACAATCAGTTTTTTGAAGCTAACAAAGAATGGTTAATTCCTTATGCTGCCTTTTCTTATTTGCGCGACTTAAACGGAACCCCTGAGTTTGGTAAGTGGAATGACTATTCTACTTACAATAAAAGTGATATTGAGTCGCTTTCACAACCAGATACAAGTCATTATAGTGATATAGCTATCTTTTATTTTTTACAATATCATTTACACAAACAACTTGTTGATGCTCATAACTATGCACGTGCAAACGGAATTGCATTCAAAGGAGACATTCCAATTGGTGTGAGTCCGCGGAGCGTGGATGCTTGGGTTGACCCTCAGTTATTTAACACACAAATGCAAGCAGGAGCTCCGCCCGATGATTTTTCGGTTACAGGTCAAAATTGGGGTTTTCCTACCTACAATTGGGAGCTAATGGAAAAAGATGGCTACCAATGGTGGCGAAAACGCTTTCAAAAACTTGCAGAGTATTTTGATGCCTATCGCATCGACCATATTTTGGGATTTTTCAGAATTTGGGAAATACCTGTAGATGCTGTTTGGGGTTTAACAGGTAGTTTTCATCCAGCTTTGCCATATTCTCGTACAGAGCTTGAATCCAAAGGGTTATGGTGGGATGAGACTAGATTTCTGAAACCTTTCCTCAAAGAACACGTACTTTACGCCACTTTTGGAAAATATACCGATGAAGTTATTCACAACTATTTTATAGCAGATGGTTGGCAACAATTCAAATTTAAGCCCGAATTTGATACCCAAAAAAAGATTGAAACACATTTTGCAACATTAGGTTATAATTTTAGAAAAGAAGATATTATAATTCGTGATGGCTTGTATGCTTTACATTGTGAAGTGATTTTTGTACGAGATTTGCGAAATCCAGCACTTTTTCATCCACGGATTTCGATGCACAGTTCTGCTACGTTTCGCGATCTACCAGATGAAACCAGACGTTTGTTAGATAAAATTTATGTTGACTTTTTCTACCATCGCCATACTCAGTTTTGGAAGAAAAAAGCAATGGAAAAATTGCCAGCATTGATCTCGGCTACCAATATGTTGGTGTGTGGCGAAGATTTGGGAATGGTGCCCGATTCGGTGCCCGAGGTAATGGAGGCCTTGGAAATTCTTAGTTTAGAAATTCAAAGAATGCCAAAGAAGCCAAATACCGAATTTGCGATGCCCGCCAATGCCCCTTATCGCTCGGTTTGTACCACTTCTACTCACGATATGAATCCCATACGAGCCTGGTGGGAAGAAGACCCAATTATAACTCAACGATTCTATAATAGGGCATTAGGGATGCAAGGAAAAGCGCCGGAAACTTGTGAGCAATGGATTGCAGAAAAAATAATTGAACAACATTTACATTCAGATGCTATGTGGATTATTCTCCCTTGGCAAGATTGGATGGCTTTGGATGCAAAGTTGTGTAATGAACATCCTAATGCAGAGCGGATTAACGTGCCAAGTAATCCAAGAAATTTCTGGTGTTACAGGATGCACATTACGTTAGAACAACTTTTAAAAGAAGACGATTTTAATAAACGGATTTCTGAAATAATTGGAAATTCGGGAAGATGAAATCAGTTGATAGTTATCAGTTGATAGTTATCAGTTGACAATTATCAATAACAGAATCCCAAATAAGACATAGTAAAATAACGCAAAGCAAATAACGCAAAGCAAAATAACGCTCAGCAAATAACATTGTAAAAACATGACCGACCAACGATATAATTTAAGAGGTGTATCAGCATCAAAAGAAGATGTGCATAATGCAATCAAAAACATTGACAAAGGATTATATCCAAAAGCATTTTGCAAAATAATTCCTGATTTTTTAGGAAACGACCCTGATTATTGTAACATTATGCATGCAGATGGAGCAGGTACAAAGTCAGCATTGGCATATATTTATTGGCGCGAAACGGGTGATATTACTGTTTGGAAAGGAATAGCACAAGATGCGCTTATTATGAACATCGACGATTTGCTTTGCGTAGGTGCTACCGACAATATATTACTTTCGTGTACCATAGGTCGCAACAAAAATCGTATTCCTGGCGAGGTGATTTCTGCCATTATCAATGGTACAAATGAAATAGTGGAAGAACTACGAGAAATGGGCGTGAATATTTATCCAACTGGTGGCGAAACAGCTGATGTAGGCGATATTGTACGTACCATAATTGTTGACAGCACTGTAACTTGTCGCATGAAACGTGATGAAGTGATTGATAATGCGAATATTAAACCTGGTGATGTAATCGTTGGGCTATCGTCAAGTGGACAAGCTACTTACGAAAAGGAATACAATGGTGGAATGGGTAGTAATGGTTTAACTTCTGCTCGCCATGATGTTTTTGCTAATTATTTAGCGGTGAAATATCCCGAAAGTTATAATGTCGAAATACCTCAAGATTTGGCCTATTCTGGCTCATGTAATTTAACTGACCAAATTGACGGTTTAGAAATTAATGCAGGTAAATTAGTTTTGTCGCCCACTCGTACATACGCACCGGTTGTGAAGAAGCTTTTAGAAGAACTTCGACCCAATATTCACGGAATGGTGCATTGTTCTGGTGGTGCCCAAACGAAAATTCTGCATTTTGTCGAAAACTTAAAAGTGGTCAAAAACAATCTTTTCCCAGTACCTCCACTGTTTCAATTGATACAAAAAGAATCGGGGACAGATTGGAAGGAAATGTACAAAGTGTTTAACATGGGACATCGATTAGAAGTATATCTACCAGCCGAATTTGCCGAACAAGTAATATCAATTTCAAAATCATTTAATATTGATGCCCAAATAGTTGGTTATTGCGAAGCATCAGATAAAAAAGAATTGTTGATTGAAAGTGAATTTGGAAAATTTGAGTATTGAAATAGTCAATTTTTCCAAAGTTCTAAACTTTGAAAAAGTTGACTATAAAAGCGATCCAATATTCGATGTAAATAGTTTAACAGCAATGGCCAATAGGATAATTCCAAAAAACTTTCTAAGAATATAAATACCCCCTTCTCCAATAAATTTCTCTATTCTCGATGTAGATTTCAAAACAAAGAAAACAAACATTAAATTTAATACTAGGGCTGCAATAATGTTTTCTGTAGCATACTCTGCCCGCAAAGAAAGTAGGGTGGTGAAAGATCCAGGCCCTGCAATAAGTGGAAAAGCAATTGGAATAATAGACGAGCCACCTTCTGGTCCTTTGTTGCGGAAAATTTCTACGTCAAGCACCATTTCCAGCGAGAAGATAAAAATAATCAGTGCCCCTGCAACGGCAAATGACTGTATGTCAACGCTAAATAGTTTCAATACTGCTTCTCCTGAGAATAAAAATCCGATGAGTATCAATAATGCCACCGCGCTTGCTTTTTCTGCGTGAACACTTTTACCTTTGCGCTTTATATTGAGAATAATAGGTATAGAACCCAAAATGTCAATAATGGCAAAAAGCACCATAAAAGCACTTGTAATTTGTATAAAGCTGAAATTCATAAAACCCTAGCCCCCAAAGGGGAATTTTATATTAGTATTATTTTTGACTAAAAGTCACTTATTTATTTTGATGATATAATTTCGGGGATGAGCCAAATTGGCATACGCCGCTGTTTAGCAGATGGTTAACTTCATTATTTTAGTTTAAACATAAAATTAGTTGGAAATCTGTCAATACTTCTTCTAATTGCACGTTTTAATTGACTTGTTTAAGTGCAATATAGTTCAGCCAAATTAACGGCAAGCATTATTTTGCAGTCCCTACTTTCATGAATTCTACTTTGTTTTACGTGTAAATCCAGAGTTTATAACTTCTTTAAGATTTTACGATTTACAATTTTTCTTTCGCTATCAAATATCCAACCCCATTTATTAAAATATTTTATCATATTGCTAATGTGTATGATAAGCAATTTAAAATTTAAATATGAGCCATGTGCATGATGATGAACGATTTCTACTCCAGGATAAAATACTGTTCTGAATTCTCTGTGAATCCTTCTTGATAAATCTATGTCTTCGGGATACATAAAAAAACGCTCATCAAACATTCCCACATGCTTTAAAGCTTCTGTTCTTAAAAACATAAAACACCCCGAAAGATAAGGTACATCCATTATTCTATTATACCCGGTTGTATGCAACTCAAATTTTGCTGTGCGTTTCTTTGTCCAACTTTTTGGAAGGAAACGTCTAAAAATCAAATCGAAAGGTGTGGGTATTAGCTTGCAAAGATACTGAATTTCCCCTGATGGATAGATAACTTTTGGCATTAATAATCCAATATCTGAATTATTATTCATAAAACTTTCAATTTCGGCTAAAATTGTGGGTTGAAAAGTAATATCGGGGTTTACAACCAAATGGTATGGAGTATTTTGGTCAATCGTTTTTCGGATGGCTATGTTGTGCGCCGATCCATAACCTATGTTTTTGTTGTTGAAATGATAGGATACTCCTAAAGTTCTAAATTGAAATTCTTCTATTGGTGAATTGTCAATCAAGTACAGCTGTGAAATAACATCTGATTTTAGTAGTATCGCCACCAATGATGCAATTTCTTCAAAACTTTGTTTATAAATTACAATCGAAACGTTAATCACAGGTATCGTCTAAATTTAGATCTTTTTTTAGTGGCACTAGTCGCTTTTGTCAATTTGCCGAATAGCAAAATTGTCCAACCTAGCCCCTATTCGTATTTATGCATTTTGTCATCAATGCTGACATCTCCTCTGGAAGTCTGAATTTTAATGTAAGTCATCAAGCTGTCTGCACCCGCTTCATAGCAAGCTTCTTGCGCTTGTTTCACTACCATCATTATTTCATCGTAGTTTCCTTCCATAACAGTTTCAAAAGGAGTAACCTTGTATCTGAGACCCGAAGCTGCGATGACTTCAATGGCTTTATCCACAAGTGTGTAAGGATGTATGGTGTTAGAATTGGGTAGAATTTGAAGTGCTATGTTTACTATATTATCCATTTTGGTTTGTGTTTTTATGGTAAAAAAGACGAATGAAATAGCTGCCGTATTTTAATTTAGACACTAAAAACAGAATATACTAAACAGTAAATTTGATTAATCTTAAATTTGGATTTCAACTCAAAATTCAGTTATCTCCTTTAAGTATTTTTTTCCGATTAGAAATGAAATTATCAAAAAAACACCTAGTATTCCACCTATAGCTATTGCTTTAATTTTTCCGAGTTTATCTTTCTTTAATGGTAATCGTGGTGTGTCAATAATTTGAACCAAAGGTGTTTCTCTGGCCAAATCAAGCTTTAGTGTTTCAAGATTTTTAAGAACTTCAGCATAAACGGTAGCATATAGTTGTGCATTATTTTCCTGTTTTATTTTAGGAACAGCTGCGTATTGTAATGCTGGATTGATGTTTACTGGTGAATAACCTGCACTTTTAAACAATGCAGATTCGTATAAATTTTTTATAGAATCGGCAGTATGTTGCATCATGTTTATATTAGATCTACTTTGAGATGTTCTAGTTTCTTTGTAAAACAGATAAGTTTGCTCCATTAACTTCTCTGTAAAAAGTTTTGAAAATAATTCATCCTTACTTGTAAAGTCAATATTTACAATTTCTATTTTTTTATTTTTTCTTACTACCTTTAATGATTGGGACTCAGTTATCTCTCTATAAATACAATTCAAAACGCTATCTTGAGTTCTGGAAAAATTAGCTCGATTTTCATTTATTGGAAACTTAAGATTCTGCAATTCTGGTTTTTTTGTGTCCTTTTTCCATTCTTTTCTCAATTCGTTGGAGTTGATGTAAACTTCCACTAAGTTCTGTTTTACTCCATAATAATCAACTGTGGTTAGCAAAGTTTGTTCTATTGCATATCTAGATTGAATGATTTCTAGTAAATTGTCACCACTAAAGGCGCCATTAGAACTTCCACCTAAACCACTAAACCCAAATGAAGACGCAAGGTCGGCTAAGCCGCCTCCACTGCTTTTTTCTATTAATGAAAATGATAAGTGAGCAGTATATTTCGGCTTGCTTAATAGTGAGATAACTAAACCCAATAGACCACCACTTAAACCAAAAACAAGTATGATAATCCATCTACTTAAGAGAAATTTCCACCAGTCTTTCAGTTTTTGTAATAATTCCTTTGTTAGAATTTTCTCATCATAAGAGTCAGTATTTCTTTCAGTCATATCTTTATTTATTGATAATTGAATATACAAGCGTAGCTACTGTCATTATGGAACTTAAAATTGAAACAGTTTCAACTGGAGACAACCTATTTTTTATGTCTGCTGGTTCTTCGGGAACAATAATTCGTGCTCCAGGTCTAATTTTTGGATAAATTTTTATCCCTAAAAAGTTACTTGTGCTTTTTGCAGTTCCATTTGCATAAAGAACAAATGAACTACTTTTTTGGGCTCTATCAGAAAAACCACCAGCATTACTCACATAGTCTCTGAAACTCATATTCTTATCATAGCGAACAAATGTTGGGAATAAAACCTCTCCAATAACTCGAATTGTTTGCAATTGCCTCGGTATAAAAAGAACGTCGTCCGCCTCTAAGTTAAGATCATATTTACTGCCAGGATTATCCATAATTTCTTTTAGATTAATTCCAACAACTCCTTCTGATTTGAAAATTTCACCTACCACTTTAGTCCCAGACATCTTGCTTTGAATAGAGTCAACGCTTGGATAACCTTGTTGCATAGCAGCCACTCCGCCCGTTGCTTTTATAAGCGACAAATCCATAGAATTATCACTTTTGCTCTGAATTTGTTTTTTAGCATTTTCAGAAATAATGCGTTGTAATTTCTGTTCTACGCCAGTTACTTTTTCACTTCGCAATAGAAACGCCCCTAGTGGATAAGCGTATCTCGTAAATCCGCCCGCCCTTTTTATAATATCGGATATTTTTTCGGCTTTGTTTGTAATATTATAGCTACCAGGCATCATAACCTCACCTTCCACGCTTACCATTCTAATGCCCTCAAAACCAGAAATAGAACGCACTATAATTTGATCTTCATTTTCCAGTAAAATGTCATTCGACCCATTTATAAAGTTAAGATCTTTATCCATTGCAAACTTTTGTACGGTGGTTTTATTATTTGTGTTGCGCAAAATGTTTTGATCTTTTATAACCCGAACTAGCTCTACCGAGTCTGTAGAGGCTATTTCTAAAAATCCTTTTGCCTGGAATATTAAATCTTTCAGTGATGTGTTTTCAAGGAGTGGAAATTCACCTGGCTCTTTTACTGCCCCTAGAATAGTTACGAATTGTTCTTCTTTGAAATCAAATAAACTGCTGATTGTTACAGAGTCATCCTTTTGTAAAATGATATCTGATATAGAGCCATTAAGTATTTTGCCTAAATTAAAACTGACTATTTTGGGAATTTGATTGTCTTTTTTTCGCGTTATATAGGCCATATTCAAATAGGCATCTTCTTTCAACCCATCTGCTTTGGCTATAAGTTGCGTCAATGTAAGGCCAGAAACAAATGCATACGCACCTGGGCGATTTACAGAGCCATTGATGTCAACTCTATTGTCATATTTATTAGTTGTAAAAGATACTACACATGAATCACCCGATTGAAGTGCAAAGGAGGCTAAATTATTTTCTGAAACATCAAAAACGGTTCTGCCCTTGCTAGTTAGTCTAAAAACTGTTATTGTTGAACTAAAAGCTTTGTCAGCGTATCCCCCAGCGTAGTTTATTAAGTTCTTTAATGTTTCGCCCTTAATTGCTTCAAAAATCCCATTGCGTTTTACTGCTCCATTGATAAAGGTGCGTATCCTAAAGGGTTCTATTTTAATGACATCGCCATCCTGTAAAGTTATATTATTTGACAAAACGCCATCCATTAGAAAACGGTAAACATCTAAATTAGCAACCACTTTATTGTTACGAACCACTTTTATTTCACGCATGGAGCCGATGCTATCGGGGCCACCGCATGCATAGAGTGCATTGAAAGCAGTGGCGAGTGAGGGGAGGGTGTATGATCCTGGGCGAACGGCATCACCAACAACTGACACACGGATACTTCTTATATTCCCAAGTGTTACATTTAGATGTGTATCGCCAGTGGAAATACCAGAATAAATTCTTGATACATCGTTACGGATAATTCTTGTAGCATTTTCAATTGTCATGCCACTAACTTTTATCGGCCCTACATTTGGTATTCTTATTGTGCCGTCTGGAGATACTTTTAGTTTATATGTAGCCTCATACAGTCCTGAAATGTCTATAAGCATTTCGTCGTAAGTGCCTAATATATAGTTCGTAGGAGTAGCTAAGTTTAACTTTGGTTCAAATGTGAGATTCGTTTTCTTAAAAAGATGTGACCCGAAAATTAATGGTTTCTTGGAATCACCCTTTTCTACAGTTGTAGTTACTATAGTGGTAGTTGTAAATTCATTACTTTCATCTTCTAACTCTTGGTTCAGATAGTCTGGGTCGTTTCTTTTTCTTTTTTCTTTTACCTTCGGTTTCTTTACGTTTTGTAATGTAGTAGTGGTTGTAGTCGTTTTGGTTATTTGTTTGTCTTCAGCATCTGGTTTTTGTGCATCTTCTTTGGTGAGAGTTCTATCCTCATTAGTTCCGTCTTGTGGGTTGCTTGTAGTTGGTGAAATTGAACTGCCAGCAGAGTATTTTTTGTAAGCTTCAATTTGTTTTTGATTTAACTTGCTTAAATCTTGACTGGCTAAACTGCATAATATCAGTAAGGTGAGAAGTGTAAAAGTGATTCTTTTCATGTTTCCTTCTTTTGTCTATTGATTTGAATGGTTAATTTCAAGTTATCTGTGTTTGACTATTCGCTTTTTGGAATGATTCGTTTTGAATATTTATTTCAGTATCTGCGAAATTTATTTACTGTTTTTGCCAATTATAAGAAATCTGTGTTTTTTATTTGGAGTTGTTAACTGTATGCTATTTTAGTTGCAAAATTTCAATTAGAATGAGGTGTAATTTGTTACTTTAGCAAAAACGGTCAAATAATCTAAAAATTGTCTATTATCTCTCTAATTTTCGATAAAACTACAGTTTCTATTTTTTTTTATAAAAAAACAAAACCCGAGATTTCTTTCGGGTTTTGAGTTAAATGTATAAATCTAATAAATTTATTCAGCTACAACCTCATCTATTGAAGTTTCAGTTGGTGCTTCTACTTCTACAACTGGATTTGCGGCTATAATTGCATCAGCTTTTTTCTTAGCCACCTCAGCTGCTTTTGCTTTGTTCACTTCTATTTCGGCAGCAAAACGTGTTTTAGCATCTGCTTGTTTATCTGCAGAAATTTGCTCTTTTGTTTTTACTACATTCAATTCCTTGCTTGCTTTCCAAGCTGCAAATCTTTTGTCGGCTTCTAATGTGTCAAACGCACCTTTTTGAACTCCTTCAAGTAAGTGTTTTTTCATTAAAACTCCTTCTGACGAAAGAATATTACGAGTTGTGTCTGTTGGTTGTGCACCTGTTTGTAACCAATGCAATGCTTTCTCGAATTTTAAATCGATAGTTGCAGGATTGGTGTTTGGGTTATACGATCCAATACGTTCGATAAATTTGCCATCACGTGGCGCTCTGCTGTCAGCGATAACGATATGATAATAAGCATATCCCTTACGTCCATGACGTTGCAATCAATGATTATACCTAATGCTTTTTCTCGAAAAGCGGTTGCAAAGGTAGTAATTTAATTCGAATCAACAAGGCCTTGTGCTTATTTATCACAAAGTACCCATGCTGTTACAAATTGAGAGCTAGATAGTCTGAGATTTTCCATAAATTCTATAGCAGTTTCACGGTTTGAAAATGACTTAATTGCAACTCGGTATTTTTTTGCTGGAGGCAAAACGTGAGCGTGAACGAAATTTTCTTTTTCAAGAGTTTTACAGTAATTTTCAGCCGAAAGTTGGGTTGGTAAACTTGCCACTACAACATGAAATTTTACAGAATCGTAGGGTGTTAAATTCTCAGCAGACAAAGAGTCCATATTTATTGCTGTAGAATCTATAACTGGCATATTTTCTGGTAATACAATTGGAAGTAACGTTGAAAAATCTGCTTGATTTGACTTGTGCATATCATTTACTCGCGGAGAAACAAATAGTAATCCAAAAACTAAAACAGCCGCTGCGCCATACCTAAATGTTTGCTTTGATGGCAATTTAAGTGTAATTGTTTTAGGGTCTTTTGTCTTTTTGTTTGTAACCTCAGTATAGTAAATTTCGGATATTCCAATATTTAATGGTAAAAAATCAGAACTTGATTTAGGTGAAAAAAGGATACCCTCACCTTGATTCTGCTCAAAAAAACCTAAATTTCCAAACTCAATTTTCTTAGATTGCCCAATTTTTGATTTTAATTTTTCAATTTCCTTGTCAATAAATTCAGAGGCCTCCCTGTAGCTTATTCCCTCATTCCTAGCTATTTCTATTGCTAGTAACCCATCGGAATAATGCATTAATGGATTAAAACCAACTATAGATAAAGGTGGAGTTATACGATCAATTAAAAGCTTTGCTGATTGCGTTTGAACTACAAACCCACCCAAGTTGGGCACCACCACATAATCATGTTTGGCTAACAGTTTTTCTATATGTTGATATATTTTTTCCACGCTGCAAAAGTACTGGAAAGCGACGAAAAGATATTATATTTTTGCTAAAAGTTTTCAACAACTTGTTAAGCCTAAAAAATCTATGTATCTTTGCAGTAATTTCGTTCAAAAAATAAACAATTTTTTTCAATATAAAATCTCATTTTCAATTTTTTCCATTTTGATAAAATAATATAAAACATGAAAAAAACGATTCTAATAACTGGTGGTGCTGGCTTTATAGGTTCTCACGTTGTACGATTATTTGTTACAAAATATCCTGATTATAATATTGTCAATTTGGATGCTTTGACTTATGCAGGTAATTTAGAAAATTTACTCGATGTAGTTGATGCCCCTAATTATCGATTTGTAAAAGGGGATATTACAGATGAGCAATTTATTATCGATTTATTTGCCAATAACCAATTTGATGGTGTAGTGCATTTGGCTGCTGAATCTCATGTTGACCGTTCTATTACAGATCCGTTTGCTTTTATTCGCACGAATGTTTTTGGAACAGCCAATTTGCTAAATGCAGCCAAAAATGCATGGAAGGGTAACATGGAAGACAAACGTTTTTATCATATTTCTACCGATGAAGTATATGGTTCGTTGGGTGAGGAGGGTTTATTTACCGAAGAAACGGCTTACGATCCACGCAGCCCATATTCTGCAGCAAAAGCTAGTTCCGACCATTTTGTTCGTGCATATTATCACACTTACGGTTTGCCAGTAGTTATTTCTAATTGTTCTAATAATTATGGTGCCAATCATTTTCCTGAAAAATTAATCCCCCTTTCTATTAACAATATCAAGAACAATCGGCCTATTCCCATTTATGGTAAAGGCGAAAATGTGCGTGACTGGTTGTGGGTTAATGACCACGCCCGTGCTATCGATACAATTTTTCATACTGGTCATGTAGGAGAAACTTACAATATTGGTGGAAATAATGAATGGACAAATATTGACTTGATTCATAAATTGTGCGAAATAATGGATCGTAAATTAAGTCGAGAGCCCGGTGAGTCGGCCAAATTGATCACTTATGTGAAAGACCGTGCCGGTCATGATTTACGTTACGCCATTGATTCTTCAAAATTACAACGTGAGCTCGGTTGGAAACCATCTCTACAGTTCGAAGAAGGGTTGGAAAAAACGGTTGATTGGTATCTTCAAAATCAAACATGGATGGATAATATAACCAATGGCGCTTATCAAAATTATTACCAAAAACAATATTCTGAAAGATAAGGTCAAAAATAATTAGGGTTTTTAAATACCGTAAATTGATACCCTACAATTATAATAAAGAGCTTTTCCAGATTAAATGGAAAAGCTCTTTTTTGAAACTATTAAAATTCTGTCATTGGCAGAAATTAAGTAAGCATAATAAATATCAATATCATGGAAACTCTTAGCATTATTGTGCCTTGTTACAATGAGGAAGCAGTCATTTCTGAATCTTATAGCAGGTTAAAAAAAGTGCTTAACCAAATGAACGATTTTCAATCAGAAATAATATTTGTCAACGACGGAAGTACAGATAGAACAGCAGAAATAGTTAGTAAAATTGCGACTAATGATATTCGGGTGAAAATTCTACATTTTTCTAGAAATTTTGGGCATCAACCCGCTGTTACTGCAGGAATACATTGCTGCACAAGTGATTTTGCGGTTATAATTGATGCCGATTTACAGGATCCGCCCGAAATTATTCCACAATTGATAGAAACGCTTAAAAAAGAGCAAGCTAATGTGGTTTATTGCGTAAGAGAGAAACGAAATGGCGAAAGTTTTATGAAAAAACTAACAGCGCGTGTGTTTTATAGGTCGATGAATTATCTGTCGGAAGTGAGTATTCCATTGGATACTGGTGATTTTAGGCTGATTGACAGGCTCGTAATCACAGAATTTAAAAGATTCAGGGAGAAAGGTAAATACATTCGTGGCATTATTAGTTGGATTGGTTTTAAGCAAGTCCCTTATATGTATCGTCGTGATGCTCGTTTTGCAGGTGAAACTAAATATCCTATTCGCAAAATGTTACATTTTGCAACAACGGCAATGCTTTATTTCTCCCAAAAACCATTGAAAATAGCCACAGGTTTAGGTTTTGTTACCGTACTAATAGGTATATTTTATGCATTATGGGCTTTGGTAGGAAAAATTGTAGGTTTTTCACATGCCCTTACTGGTTGGAGTTCAATTATTATTTTAATCGTGTTTTTTGGTGGAGTTCAGTTGCTTACAGTGGGTGTTCTTGGGCAATATATTGGAATTCTTTTCGATGAAATAAAAGATCGACCTGAATATATTATTGAGAAAAAAGAAAACTTTTAATTGATAAGCTCGGTTATTTTGGTGCAATTTTGTACAAATACATCCCAATCAAAAGGAAGACTAAATTGGGGAGCCAAACTGCTGCAAATGCCGACATAGTGCCATTGACAGATAAAGTTGTGGACATGGTGATAAATAAAATGTACATTGAGCTAAGAGCAAGACCTACACCAAGGTGAAGCCCAATGCCGCCTCGAACTTTTCTTGACGAAAGCGAAACCCCCATCAATGCCATTATAAATGCAGCTAGTGGCATGGAATATCTTTTATAATACTCATCTTCAAATGCTTGAATGTTTCCAACCCCACGGTTTTTTTGTTTAATTAAATAGTTTCGTAATTGAATAAGATCCATTTGACCCGCTTCTTTTGAACTTATAAAAAACTCTTCGGGCTGCACCATAATGGTAGTATCCTTGCTAGTTCCTTTAGTAATGCTTTCCTGCATACCATTAAAATCACGCTGTAAATAATCAGTGATTTTCCAACTATAGGCCGAATCCCAAGAAATTGTTTCGGCAGTAAGACGTGAAACAAGCTTTTTTCCATCAAATTTTTCTAATGAAAATCTGTAGCCTGTATTATTTGTAATTTCGTAACGTTCGATATACATAATTACCCCTTTCTCAACTTCCATTTGAACATTTCGTGCATTATCAGTTTTGAATTTACGGATATATTTATCCTCAAAAATAAGCATTTTTTCATTGGCTGGGGGGATTACGAAACTACCAATTCCAAAAGAAATGATTGCTATCACAGATGCCGAAAGAAAATAGGGCAACATCAAGCGTCGAAAACTCACACCACTCGATAATATGGCAATGATTTCAGTGTTTGTTGCCATTTTTGATGTAAAGAAAATAACGGATATAAATGTGAACAGCGGGCTGAACATATTCATATAAAAAGGAATGAAATTTACATAATAGTCAAAAACTATAGCTTTTATTGGAGCCTTATTTTCAAAAAAATTGTCAAGTTTCTCAGTTAAGTCAAATACTACAGCAATACTCAAAATGAGTGCAAGGGAGAAGAAATAGGTCCCTAGAAACTTCATCATTATGTATGTGTCAATCCGTTTTAATCCAAATTTTCTATAATTCAATTTCATTTATTATATTTAGCTTTCTAGTATTTAATTAAGAAAATTTGAATGCGACAACCAAAATGAGAACACATCAAACCGCTGAAAAAAGCGGATGAAATCTAAGCAACACGAAACACGAAACTCAGAACGCTAAACATTTTTTAAAGCCGCCTAGTTACTTGCTCAACCATTCCATTTTTCCATATCGAAAAATCACCTAATTGTATATGTTTTCTTGCTTCGCCCACCAACCATAAATAAAATGCAAGGTTATGAATAGATGCTATTTGCATGGCTAGTAGCTCTTTGCTGATGAAAAGGTGACGCAGGTAAGCTTTTGAATAAACTCTATCAACATACGAAGTGCCAAATTCATCAAGTGGCGAAAAATCGTTTTTCCACCTTTCGTTTTTCATATTCATAATGCCTTGCGACGTAAAAAGCATTCCATTGCGACCGTTTCGAGTAGGCATTACGCAGTCAAACATATCTATGCCACGCTCAATACCTTCCAGAATATTTTGAGGCGTACCTACTCCCATCAAATAACGAGGTTTTTCTTTAGGTAGTATCTCATTTACTACCTCAATCATTTCATACATTTTTTCTGTTGGTTCGCCTACAGCCAGCCCTCCAATTGCATTGCCTTCGCGGTTTTGATCCGCAATGAATTTTGCAGATTCACGTCGTAATTCTGGATATACACAGCCCTGAACAATGGGAAAATAGGATTGTGAGTGTCCATATATAGGCCATGTACTATCAAAATGCTTTAAGCCTCTATCCAGCCAACGATGTGTCATTTCCATTGATTTTTTAGCATAACCAAAGTCGGCAGTACCTGGGGTACATTCATCAAACGCCATTATTATGTCTGCTCCAATAATTCGTTGAATTTCTACCACGTTTTCGGGTGTAAATAGATGTTTGCTACCATCTATATGTGAGCGAAAAGTGGCTCCCTCTTCCTTTAGTTTACGGTTTTCGGAGAGTGAAAATACCTGAAAACCACCGCTGTCTGTCAGGATTGGTTTATCCCAGCCGTTAAATTTATGTAAGCCTCCTGCACCCTCTAAAGTCTGCAAGCCTGGCCGTAAATATAAATGGTAAGTATTCCCAAGTATAATTTGAGCCTTAATATCCTCTTTTAACTCATGAAAATGAACAGCTTTTACGGAAGCTACTGTTCCTACGGGCATAAAAATTGGCGTTTCTATTACGCCATGGTCTGTTGTTATTTTGCCTGCACGGGCGTTGCTTTTTGGGTCGGAATGCTGTATGTCAAAAGTCATTTTTTGGAGTCTTAAGTCAGAAAGTAGTAACTTTAATGACTTTCTGTGGTTTGTTTTTTCGTAAATGAATTGAGTGTTTTTTGATATTTACACATGTTTTTGCATCTTGTTAAAATGACCCTTTTATAAAGTTCTCCAGAATCTTTTGTCCTACTTCTCCCGATTTTTCAGGATGAAATTGTACTGCAAAAAAATTATCTTTCTGCAGTGCTGAGCTATAGTTTTTGATGTAATTTGTTGTAGAAATCGAATCTGAGCAAGCTTCTATATAATAACCGTGTACAAAATACATATACGAATTTTCATCTACACCCTTAAAAAGATGCGATTTTAGGTTCGAAATATTATTCCAGCCAATTTGTGGAATTTTAAATTCCGCCTCTGGAAATCGTTTTACCGTTTGATTAAAAATTCCAAAACACTGAGTGTCATTTTCTTCGGAGTGAGCGCACATTAGTTGCATGCCGAGGCAAATGCCCAATACGGGTTGAGTAAGCGAACAAATTAGTTTGTCCAATCCTTTGTCTTTCAAGTATTTCATGGCCGAAGATGCTTCTCCTACACCTGGAAAGATTACCCTGTCTGCCAAGCGAATTTCATCGTAATCATCAGTTACAATGGCATTCACTCCAATTCGCTCCAGTGCAAAAAGTACAGATCGTATATTACCAGCATTGTATTTTATTATAACTACTTTCATGATTTTCAAATCTTTAAACTATCAAACCGCTTTATACGATTTTATTTGTGGCTGTATCGGGAAAAACTAAAGCAGGCTTAAATGTTCTAGCCTCTTCCATTTCCATCATAGCAAATGCCATTATAATAACCACATCTCCTGGCTGTACTTTTCTAGCGGCAGCTCCATTCAAACAGATTATACCAGTGCTTCTTTGACCCGGAATAACATAAGTTTCAAATCGTTCGCCATTATTATTATTTACAATACTAACTTTTTCGTTAGCAATAATATTTGCCGCATCCATCAAATCTTGGTCAATGGTAATGCTACCTATATAATTCAAATTGGCCTCTGTAACAGTTACCCTATGAATCTTTGATTTTACAATGTGTATCAACATAATGTTTGTTTTTTTTATAAGCAAGCGTTTAAGGAGTGTTTTTTGAATAATCTGCCTTAAAACTAATACCTTATATTGTCAATTAATCTTACCTCCCCACAAAAAACAGCTATGCACCCTACGGCAGGGTTTATCCAAGAGTTTACAGTTTGCAGGGTTTTTACATCTACTATATCAAAATACTCAACCACTAAACCATCAACCGAATTTATGTTATCAATCACCTTGGTTGTGAGTTCGCATGGCGAAAGGTGAGAAGCCAAGCTACAACTTTCTAACAGTGTTTTTGAAATTTCGGCAGCTTGCGCACGTTGTTCCGTTGTTAATCGTTCGTTTCTGCTGCTCATTGCCAGCCCGGAGTCTTCGCGCACAATAGGGCAGTCAACTATTTCGATATTAAAATCCAGCACTTTTACCATTTGATGAATAATGGAAAGTTGCTGAAAATCTTTTTCGCCAAAATATGCCTTAGTTGGCTGTACCAATTTAAAAAGTTTACTCACTATTTGAACCACTCCATTAAAATGACCAGGGCGAAATTGACCTTCCATAACTGTATCAAGACCTCCAAAATCGAAATCAAAACGATTTTTCAATTCGTTGATATTGTACATATCTTCTGCTTTTGGTGCAAAAATAATATCGCATTTTTCTGATTTTAAAAGCTTTACATCTTTATTGAAGTCGCGAGGGTACTTTTCTAAATCACTCAGGCTGTTAAATTGAGTTGGGTTTACAAAAATGCTTACTATGCAACAATCATTTTCTGAAACTGATTGCTTAACCAAGGCTAGATGTCCTTCGTGCAAAGCACCCATTGTAGGAACAAACCCAATGGTTTTGCCATTTGCTTTAAGTGATTCAATTTCAGTTTGAAATTCATTTATTGATTCAAAAATTTTCATTGCCAAGTATTGAGTTAAAACAGATCATTCATTGTTTCTTTAGAACAAAAAACGCCTGCAAAAGTAGTAAAACTTATTTAGAATAGCTGTATTTTTATGCTATATAAACAAAAAACTAGCAGTTGTATCGTTTCCCAAAAATCATAAAGTGAAAAATCATTTCTGTAGCAATTGTAAATTTTAAGGAGCTATTGATACAAATGTACATGGTTAAACTATTATAAATAGGAAATCACTTAAAAGTCTTCTTGTATGATTCGCTTTTTTGTAATAATCTAATTATTAGTTGATTAATTAGTTATTTGGCAAATGTGTTTTTTTAGAAAGTCCATTATATAGTAAGTTCACTTAACTATTACGGCATTAGCTCTTGTTTATATCCGATTTTTTTTATATATCTTTGCATACCGAAAATATCTCACAAGCCATCGGATTACTTAGAACATGAAAAAAGTTACAAAAGTTTTGTATATTTCTCAAGAAATTTTTCCTTATTTACCAGAATCTGAGATTGCAAATATGGGGAGGTATCTCCCACAAGCGGTTCAAGACCGAGGCCGCGAAACGCGTACTTTTATGCCAAAGTTTGGCGCCGTTAACGAACGTAGAAATCAATTGCATGAAGTGATACGTTTGTCTGGAATGAATTTGATTATTGACGACACCGACCACCCATTAATCATTAAAGTAGCATCCATTCAAGCTGCTCGTATGCAAGTTTACTTTATAGATAACGACGACTATTTTCATCGTAAAAACACTATTGCAGATGAAGCTGGAGATGAATATGAAGACAATGATGAGCGTACAATCTTTTTTGTACGTGGGGTAATGGAAACTGTGAAAAAGCTGCGTTGGACTCCTGATATTATTCATTGCCAAGGTTGGATGACCGCTCTTGCTCCATTATATATCAAAAAAGCTTTCAACGATGATCCATTTTTCAAACATTCAAAAGTGGTTTACTCTGTTTTCAATGACGATTTTCAAAAGCCTTTCCGTAATTTATTTGCCGAAAGATTGATGTTAGAAGGTATCGAGAAAAAGCATGTGACTCAAGTAAAAGATAAAGTCATTGATTTTGTGGCTCTCACAAAACTTGCAATTGATTACTCCGATGGTGTTATTCAATCTAGTCCACAAGTAAACGAGGACGTGTTGAAATATGTTGCTACAAAGAAGACTAAATTTTTACCCTATCAGTCCATCGAAGATTATGCCGATGCTTATGTGCAATTTTACGATAGCTTGATTTAACTTTTTTGTTATGGATTATTTCTCATTATAATATCAGCGGACTTATTTCGTTATAATTAATCTTCAAGTAACCACTTTTTTTCATTTTACATGAAATCTTATACAATTATTCTGCTTCTTATTTCATTGTTTGTTTTTTCTTGTAATGATGATTTAACTGATTTGGGTGTTGGAATCAGACCTATATCCGATTCAATATATATTGGTACAGATACTTTTCACGTTTCTACCCAAAATTTTACTATACCTCATATAATTTCGAGGCCTGATTCTTTTCTTTTGGGAAGTTTTTACGACGTTACATTTGGTACTACCCAAGCTGATATTTTAGCTCAAGTACAAGGGCCTGTTGGAATAAATTTCAAATATCCAGCTAATTCAAAACCAGACTCAGCAGTACTCAGAATTTATTATAGAAGTTGGATTGGAGATAGTTACTCTCCTATGGAGATAAATGTTTATCAATTAAATGGTGAAATTTTTGAGTATTCAAAATCTTATAAAACCAATCTTGATTTGTCTCTTTATTGCAACCGTGAAAAATTATTGGGTCGTAAAGTAGTTACAGCCATTGATGCATCAAAAACAACTGCTTCTACAAATATATCTATCAAATTAGATACTGTTTTTAAAAACGATTTTTTTAATGCCTCTCCTAGCGTTTTTTCAACTGAAGCTTCGTTTCTGAATTTTTTTAAAGGCATGTTTATTACTACTAATTTTGGAACATCCACTTTGCTCAATGTGGGGAGAATTGATTTAGATTATTATTTTCACTACGATTATAAAAAACCAGATGAGGACACATTAACGCGGGTTAGTAATGTACTTACATTTCCAGCCAACTCTGAGGTGCGACAAGTTAATCGTTTTACTCACCCAGACGCAACAGTAATTCACAATAAATTGTTGCTTATTGATAGTGTTAATCATATTTCTTCCCCTGCCAATATTCAGACTCAACTTATATTGCCGTTAAAACGGATGCAAGATAGGATAAATGCCGGAATACTCAACAAAAAGCAAGTTTTAAATAACGCTCTACTCAATGTAGAAGTCACCGAAATTGATGCAAGCTTACTACCACGCCCAATTGTAAAATACATGTTACTTATAAAAAAAGACTCTATTGATAATTTTTTTAGCAAAGGCAAATTACCAAGCGATACTTATGCAATTCTTGCTCCCTATACCGCTTCATTAATCAGCAACACATCATTGTATGAAAGATATTATACTTTCGATTTGGCTAAATTGATTGCTAATGAATTTAAATTGAAGACAAACATCAATGATAATTACGAAATGATGTTAGTGCCAGTAAGGGTTACATTTGATAGTAGTAATAATGTAAAAACTGTAAAACAGGAATTCTTGATGAGCTCTGTAGTTATTAGAAGTGGAAAGAATACGACTTCTCCAATGCGAATTAATATGGTTTATAGTGGGTTTTAATATTGGTTTTTAATATGGTTTATTCGAATAACTTGGTTGTGTTTTTCAAAATAAAATGATATAAGTTTAGTTGTATTTCATTGTAATCCATCAGACTAGTTGTTTGATGGATTTTTTTTATTGGATAATATTTGGTTTGCGTTATTGCAATTTCGATGTAAATAGTGTTTAATTATGGAAAGTATGAAGAAAAGAATTGAAAGTTTTGGCTATGCCATTCAAGGAATAAAATCAGTAGTGGGCTCTGAGGTCAATTTGCGCATCCACTTAGTAATTGCCATTTTTGTGATTGTTTGCGGATTTTTTTTTGGAATTAGTGCCACCGAATGGATGCTTTGCTTACTTTGTTTTGCCTTGGTAATAGGTATGGAAATGATGAATACTGCCATAGAAAATGTGGTCGATTTAGTATCGCCAGGAATGCACCCTTTAGCTGGTAAGGCTAAGGATATTGCTGCGGGAGCTGTACTTATTTGTGCTATAATTTCAGCTTTAGTAGGCCTTTTAATTTTTGTTCCTAAAGGCTGGGCGCTATTCGTTTAGCTCCAATAGTTCATTTTAGTTAGCATCACCTTTAGCACTAAGTTATTTTTTTTGATCTAATGCCCTTACTTACTTAACTGTTATGAAAACTAATGCTTTCAATGACTTTTTTAATCTTCTATTCCCTAATTTATGCATCGTATGTGGTGTGAATTTGTTGAAACGTGAAAAGTGTATATGTATCAGTTGTTTATATCAAATTCCCAAAACGAATTTTCATTTAGTGGTGGACAATTCTGTTGAAAAGAAATTTTGGGGAAAAGCTACAATTTATAGAGGTACGGCATTTTTCTTTTTCCAAAAAGGATCATCGTTTCAAAAGACCTTACATGCATTGAAGTATAAAAATAACAAGGAGGTGGGTGAGGTTTTAGGAATGTATGCTGGTGCAGATTTAATGGATTCTACAGATTTTAAATCTGTGGATGTAATTATCCCAGTTCCACTTCACCCAAAAAAATACCAAAAGAGAGGCTATAATCAAAGCGAGTTGATAGGTAAAGGTTTATCATCGGTAATGAATATACCTCAAAATACAACTACTCTAATTCGAGTAAAAGAAAATATGACTCAAACAAAAAAAACTGTTTTTGAGCGTTTCGAAAATACGGATGGAATTTTTCAATTGTCAGAGATAACCTCACTCAAAGGGCAACATATTTTGTTAGTAGATGATGTGCTCACTACGGGGTCCACCCTTGAAGCTTGCATTATTGCATTGCTTCAAATTGAAGGCGTTAAAGTCAGTGTTTTTACTTTAGCCGTAGCCTAAATTATCATTCAATTCCCATTTTAATAAGCTTGAAGAAATAAACTCAAATCGATTTTTCCATCAATATTTAGTTTTTTTCTTAATCTGTGAACGGCTTTTCTTACAGCATCATAAGATGAATAGTTTAGAATGGATATTTCTTTTATTGTTAATCCTAATTTAAAAAATGCACATATTTGTTGCTCTCCAAAGGTAAGTGTGGGATAATCGGATTTTAAATTGATATAAAAACCAGCACTTAACTCTGTGAATCTTCGTTCAAAAAGCTCCCAATTAAATGAATTTGCAATATTTTCATATCTATCTAATATGTTATAAATCTGAGATTTTTGGTGCTGACTTAAATCAGTTAATTCGTCGAAAATTTCTGTTTTCAATACACCTAGCAGCTTTCTGTTTTGAAAAATAGTAATAGCCGACACTATCATTTCCCTTTCCCTTTTACTAAGTTCATTTTGATAATAAATGGTTTTCGATTTGGCTATTTCTAACTCATTGTTGTAAATTACCTCCTGTAGTTTCCTATTTTCTTTTAAGTTATCGTGTGTTTCAATGCTAGCCATTATTCTAGCTTCTAGCTCAATAGCGTCTAATGGTTTTTTTATAAAATCCACTGAGCCACTCTTTAGGGCTTCACTCAAATTTGTAGAGTGAGTTCTAATACCCGAAACAAGTATTATCGGGATTTCAGCAATTTCTGCTACCTTTTTAATTTCCCGTAACACCTCTATTCCTTCTTTTTGGGGCATAACCCAATCTAGAATTATTAAATCAGGGCAAGTTTCAAGTATTAGTTGAATGCTATTTATAGGATTGGTGGTGCTAATAATTTCATAGTTTGTAAGCAAAAGTTCAAATACAGCAATAGAATCTGGTTCATCGTCTATTATAAGAATTTTTTTCATCATACTTGTTTTGTTTATGAATAGGAATTAAATTGGTGGATTTTTTGTGACTAAAACTTTAACTTTTTTTTAATTCAATTGTTTTTATAGGAAATTCGATAATGAATTGTGTACCAAGATCCGTTTTGCTAATGCAAGTTATTTTTCCATTATTACTTTCTATTAGCTCTTTTACTATAAAAAGACCTAGACCATTTCCTCGTTCACCAGCAGTTCCCTCACGTCTTTTGTTAGTATCAGGATGAAAAATTGAACCCATAATTTCGGGCGACATTCCTATGCCCTCATCCAAAATTTCTATTTGAACATAATTTCCTGAAATGTTATTTCTAAATTTTATTTGTCCTCCTTTATTACTAAATTTTATTGCATTAGAAAGTAGATTTCGGATAATAGTATGAAGATTGTCGAAACTACTATAAAAATGAAATTCATTATTTATTTCTACTGTAGCTATTAACGATTTATTTTTAATTTGTTCGGCCAACAGATAGATATTCTCGTTTATTAGTTCGTTCAAGTTTGTAATTGTCTTGGTTTCTTGTTTGTAAGTTATATGCAACTTTGCCCACGCCAAAATATTATCTAGCATATAATATCCCTTATTCGATATTTGATAGAGTTTTGTAGCTGTAATATGTTGTTTATCACTTATGGTTTTATCTTTATATAAACTTTTTGAAAACGTTATCAACGTGTTAAACATTCCCATTAAGTCATGAGAAATAGTGGAAATTAATAAGTCTTTTTGTTTGTTAACGCTCTCTAATTCCTCGTTTGCTCTGTTTAGTTCTTTAGTTCTTATATTAACTTGAACTTCCAAATTTCTATTTGCATCCATCAATTCGTTTGATAGCTGAATAACTTTGTTATGCGACAAAGCGTATTTTAATGATATCGTAATTGATTGAATTACAATGTGTACCATAACACCTATGTGCGAAAGGTAACCATAACTTGATTGTGTAACAACAAATAGTAAATCGTTTAACACAAACATAGCCATAACCGTAAAACTCAATAAAGTGATAATTGAATAATCTCTTCGCCTATGCACAGCTTTTATTAACACTGTAAATATATATCCCAAACATAATAAATTGATATATACCAATAGTATAATGTTACTCAAAATAATTTGTATATCAATGAATAGAAAAGATATTGCAAAAACTCCATAAAGCCAATCAAGAAAAACATCAATCTTCTTGTTTACTTCTTTTGGGTAGATACTATTAGTTAATTTTACAATCAAGTATATAACAAAAAAAGAAAATAGCCATAGCCGGTAGTAGATTGTAAAGTCAAGATTAGGTATGAAATTATATATCGATATTGGGCCATCAAGTAGCATTTTAATCATCGAAATTAAAGCTAGCAATGGAATAATGAGATGCGATTTTTCTGCTTTTTGAACAAAACTTATACTAAGTTGATATAAAAACAACAATATAAATGTAGAAAAAATGAACACTGTAAATAATTCGATTTTCCATTTATAGTGTTCAATAGTCCCACGTTCTCCAATGTAAATATTTTGCCAAAGACCAGCGTATATTGGATCATAGAAATTACTTACCTGGATTACTATATCTATTGTGTCACTAGTGCTGTAAAAATAATAGGATTGAGGAAGATATATTGGTTTGAATTTGACACTATCAATAGCCGCAACTCCTGCTTGCCCTACTAGGCTATCATTTATCCACAGTTTATAGGCTGAAATTATGTTACCAATATATAAACCATAATTATTAATTTTATTTTTTTCATCCAAAATTATCTTAAGGCAATAGGTACCGTTTCCATAAGCAGGTAAACTGATTCCTTTTTTTGAGATATGTGTCCAAGACGATGGAATTTTTAAATATGTTTTTTTGTCACTCTTTATTTTTTTCAACTCATTGCTTGTGAGATGATTTCCGTATTCAAATTGCCATTCTCCATTAAGTTTCACAATGTCATCTTTCACAATGTTTGTTTCTCTTAAGTCAATAGTTCCTCTTATAATGTTTTGGGCACTCATGGTGTAATTAGCACCAAAAAGAAGTATTGCCAAAGTCACATAAGTTGCTATCTTGATTATTTTTAGTCTTGAATTATTTCTCAAATTGCTGTTTGTTTTATTCAGTATTATTTTGAATATTCAGATAAATAAATGTTGGAAAATGCTGTCGTGTTTTAATACAGTATCATTACTGATAAATAATGTCCAAATTACACTAGTTTTTTTTAATCAGTTGAAATTTAGGTGTTTGATGATGAAATTGATTTTGTTTAGTATTTTGTTTTTCCTAAGAAATAGGTTTCCCTATTCTTTTATTTCATTATGATAAATGAAAATATCTATTTGTAGTATTAAGCACTGTAAATATATAAAATCATTCTCGAAAATTTCTGTATATTTTTTTTATTTTTAAAATGTCTGCAATTTGTCCCATTTAAATAATGATGTATTATAAAATTTAGCTCTACTTTTGTACCAGAATTTAAAATTAGTAGTGTTCAATTTATTTTGGCGGTACATTTAATAGAAAAGCGGCACAGTCGAATGGTGTGATAGTGAATTGAGGTGTACTTTCTCAGAACCTAAACCTTTAATATTGAGATATAAATACAGCTTATTAATTTTTTTGGACTGTGCCGTTTATTTGTTTGTTTGTTTTATGGAAATTAAGATTTGAATGTCTCTTTTAATTGGCTATACTATCTGTGGTAGCATTTTTAAATATCGGATTAAAGGTTTATTTTGTGATTGAAAGCTATCTCTAATTTAATGATATTTTATGGAATTGAAACGTTTGATTAAAAAGAAGTTGATTCGAATTCTGAAGAAAAAAAAAGTAACTGACATTTCTATTCATGTCGAAATACCTGGTACCTTACAGACCATCTTTACTCAAAACAAAAATAAAGTAGTTACTAATCTCACCATTTTAGGACTTATAGATGCAAGAGATGTAAAATATATACGGAATTTTTTACCAAGACTTTCTACATTAGACTTAAGTGGGGTCACTATCAAAGCATACAATGGTGCAAATGGAACCTGTAATTATTCTATTTTGTATCCAGCGGACGAAATGCCAAAGAATTCATTTTATGATTGTTACGATGGTATTCCAAATGATGTATTATCATCGATTATACTTCCTACTTCGCTAACTCGCATAGGTTACTCAGCATTTTTTAAATGTACATCTTTAGAAAAAATGCTGTTGCCCTCAACTATAATTTATTTTGATAGTCTAGCTGTTTTAGGATGTACTAAACTTGCTAACAATCAATTTCCTTATCAATTGATTTGCCAAGGTGAGGCATGTACTTTTGATAATTCAATTAGAAATAATGTTGTTGATTATGAGACAACTGCAGTACATAAAATCAATACTACCTAAGCAAAAAATAGATAATCTGTATTTGTGAGGATTTTATAATTACAACATACATTTTTTCTTTTATTCTTTTTGCACATGAAAAATAACGATGATTTTATTGTTGATGCCCAACTGTTCAAAAAGATTGTTTATTGTGCTAATTTGCTTAATTATAAGGGGTTTGATGTTGAATGCGAATGCACAAATTCTAAAGTACATTCTATTATTGAAAATGGTTTTCTTTTTGTAGAATGTTTAAATATGGGTTGTGAATATCTGATACCTTTTGGAAATTCGAAAATATGTAATAGCCCTAAAAGATTGAAGATTTATAAAAAATACAAGAAATAATTACCAACTTTGATTTATTACTTATTGATTTGTTTTTTAACCAACTAACTTTTAAATTTCTCATTTGTTTACAAAGAAAAACCTGATTGAAATATCTTTCAATCAGGTTTTTTGATTCTTTTTTCTTCAGTAAGAAACAATCTATCCCAATAATTTTATTAAAGCATTGTTTACTTTTTCAAAATTAAATTGTAATACTAGGTCATCTTTATAGCCGCAAATTTCATGGTTAAATAAATTTCCTATGCTTCCTTGATGCGTATGTTGTATCGTTTTATTTGGTTTGAAATTACCAGTATCAATATTATTTCCTACTTGCTTATAAGCGTCTCTAAAAGGCATACCAGACAGGGTTAAGCGGTTAACTTCTTCTACGCTAAAAAGGTAGTCATATCGCGAATCGGTCAGTATTTTAGTGTTTACTTCAACTTCGGCCATCATCATCGTTGTCATTTCCAAGCAGTTGGTTAGTTCAGTAAATGTAGGGATAAACACCTCCTTTATTATTTGTAAATCGCGGAAATAACCAGATGGTAAATTGTTGGTTATCATGTTTATTTGTTGAGGAACAGACTGTATTTTGTTACATTTGGCACGTGTCAATTCAAATACATCTGGATTTTTTTTATGTGGCATTATGCTTGATCCCGTGGTAAATTGGTCGGGTAATCGAATAAAACCAAAGTTTTGAGATGTAAACATGCAGGCATCAAAAGCTAATTTGGAAACGGTAGCAGCTACACCTGCAAGTGCATTTGTTACAGTTCGTTCCATTTTTCCACGCCCCATTTGTGCATACACTACATTGTAGTTCATAGTGTCGAACCCCAACAAATCAGTTGTTAATTGTCGGTCGAGTGGAAATGATGACCCGTAACCAGCAGCCGAACCAAGAGGGTTTCTGTTGGTGATTTTCCATGCAGAAAGTAATAATTGTAAATCATCGGCTAGGCTTTCGGCATAAGCACCAAACCAAAGTCCGAACGAAGATGGCATCGCCACTTGCAGGTGAGTGTAGCCTGGTAGTAATACATCTTTGTATTTGTTGCTTTGAGCAATAAGTACATCAAATAAATTAGTAACAGCATCAACTGTTTTTTCAATTTCTGCTCGGGTAAATAGTTTTAAATCAACTAATACTTGGTCATTGCGCGATCGCCCACTGTGTATTTTTTTTCCTATATCGCCAAGCTTTCGTGTTAGCAACATTTCTACTTGAGAATGAACGTCTTCCACTCCATCCTCAATCGTAAATTCGCCATTTTCGGCAAGTATATAGATTTGCCTTAATTCAGCTAAAAGTAATACTAATTCGGTGTTTTCTAGTAGTCCTACAGCCTCCAACATTTGTATATGCGCCATAGATCCAAGTACATCGTACTTGGCCAAAAAAACATCCATTTCACGGTCTAGCCCAATTGTAAATGCTTCAATTTTAGCGTTTATTGGTGTGTTTTTCTCCCAAAGTTTTGTTGCCATAATTTTTTATTCCAACTCCTATACCCTATATGGGAATTATGTTAGTGTTTAATTCTTAATTGATTTAAGGTTTACAGATGTTAGTTAAGCTTGTATTGTTTTATATTCGTATTTTTTAAACTCGCAGATTGCTTAAATTAGTTTCAATCATTGCTATCAACTTTTACCATTTGACTAAGCTCTTGGAAAGTATAATTTTCAATTCATGCAGAAAATACATCATTTTGTTTGACCTAAATAACTGTATTTTTCAAATTGCAGGATTAAACTGTTAATTTGATATTTACTGTATTATTTTGCCTTTTTGCAGCATTTTTTTTAACCTTCTTCTAAGTATTTGTATTCAATGTCTTTGTGAGTAATTCTGCCACCATATCCACTCCTTCTTTTAGCTTTTTATCTACCATCATTTTAATCATTGCTGGTAAATCTGCTTTAAGGGTCAGTTTCATGGCAGTTTCGTTTTCTGACACAAATTTAAGTTGAACCCATACTGTTAGTTGCACTGGAGCATTCTCCGAAGTTAGTTTGATAGTTTTAAATGGTTCACGTTCTGTAATTCTAAAACCAATTTTACCAATTCCATCCACCAAAAATGAGCAACTATCCGAGTCGAATTTTAGATCTTTTATTTTGTCTGTTTGTGGTATCCTTTGCTCGAATTTTTGTAAATTATTGAGGTTACTAAGTACACCAAAAACCATTTCTTCATTAGAGGAAATGGTTTTTATTTCGCTTTCATAAGTAGTCATTCTGAAATTTGCAATTTAGTCATTCTATTTAATTTTTGAGACAAAAGCCGTTTTTTTCTTAAATATTTATGTCAGCTTTCCATGTAGAAGGGTTTTGACGCCATTCCTGTAGTGTTTCTATGTCTTCTTGCGATATATAATTAGTTGAAAGTGCTTCGCTTAATATGGCATCATATCCACATAGTGTAGTGAGTTTTACTTTCGCAGTTTTAAATTTTTGTTCAGCTACTGGAAAGCCATAGGTAAATATGGCCATCATTCCCAATACAATTGATCCGTCTTTGCGTATAGCCTCTACGGCTTTCAAACTGCTACCTCCTGTTGAAATGAGGTCTTCTATTACTACCACTTTTTGTTTTGGTCGTAAATCACCTTCAATCAAATTTTCCAACCCGTGATCTTTTGGCGATGAGCGAACGTACACAAAAGGCAGTCCCAATGTGTCAGCTACTAAAGCGCCTTGGGCAATAGCGCCAGTGGCTACGCCTGCAATAACTTCAACATCTGGGTACATTTCAAGGATTAAACGTGCCAGTTCAATTTTTATATAGTTGCGAATTTGAGGGTAGGAGAGTGTTTTTCGATTGTCGCAATATATAGGTGAGTTCCATCCAGAAGCCCATGTAAAGGGATTGTTTGGTTGCAATTTTATTGCTTTAATTTTAAGAAGCTTTTCAGCTATACTTTTTTCTAATGTTCTCATTTTTTATAGTTTTGTTAAAACTCAAATAAACGTTAAAGTGAAAATAATTTTCTGTTTATTCATGATACAAAAGTACACAAACTAGTTGAGACAAAAAAACAGCTAAAGGTATAATTTCTTATTATTTTTCATCTTGTTATTTTACTGTATTATATGCTTTATAGTTATAATATAGTATTAATTGGTGTTGAAAATGTCATATTTGTAAGGCGTCAGTTTACTGGAGCCAAAAAAGCATCTTCAATATGATCAAGATTAAATTCATTTCCATGTGGAATTACAGATATTACGTCAAAGCGTGTGTACCCATTCCAATCAAATTGAAAAATATATTGATGAGCAGCATTTACTAAATTTCGAATTTTTTTTAAGTTTATTGCTTCTTCAGGATGCTCAAAAGTTTCTGTCGATCGTGTTTTGACTTCTACAATTACCAACCAATCATCTTTTTTTGCCACTATATCTAATTCTAATTTTCCACATCGCCAGTTGGTATGTAAAATTTCGTATCCTTTTGATAGTAAGTATTCTTGAGCACGTTCTTCGCCCAAATTTCCTAATATGTTGTGCTCTGCCATGAGTTATTTAATATCGAAATTTACGAAGTTTATTTGTTGATATATTACTTCATTTTTATTTTGCAATAAATAATTGTCCAAAAATACTGTTTTTTTGTTCAATAATTGTTCTATTTGCTTTTATAATATTATTTTTGTGCTGTTTTAAAATAAGTTATGGCCAAAAAGAAAATAATCATCCTTCCTAAACGCAAATCACTGCGAATTCATCGCCAGCTTTTTACATTAAACGAAGAGGAAAATAATGCGTTAAATCGTTATATAATAAAGTATAAGGTTCAAAATAAATCTAAGTTTATTCGGGAAACTTTAATGATTGCTATTATTCGAAAGTTTGAAGAAGACCATCCTACTCTTTTTGATTAAATAAATATTTGCCTTTGTGTGCTTTAGTTAAATGGAGTTTTATGACAATTGACAGATATTTGAATATTTTTAGGTGCGAGTTATTTGTTGTATTCCAGTTAGTTAATTTGTTTTTGTGCAGATGTACCAATGTCAATACTGCTGTTTAATCGTCCCATTTTTAAATTGCTTCATCGAATTACATTATGGAAGAGTATTTAGTCTATTTTGGTTTTCTACTAATCGGCATTTTGATGTCTTGGTTTTTGTTTTTGCGCAAGCATACAAATGTCATTAATTTACATATTGAGCGTGAGAAACAATTGGTGTATAACTATTCAGAGATTGACAAGCAGAAATTGGTAGTTGCTGAAACTCTTCGTTTAAAAATGGAAGAAATTAAGAATTTGCAGCAGCAATTAACCTCACAGCATCAATTATCAAGTATGCTTGGCATAGAAGTTGCTACTTTAAAATCTTCAAATAATAATTTAGAAGAGAAACTTGCTCATCAGAAAAACGAGATGGAAGGTTTACAAAAAAGGCTACTGTCTGAGTTTGAAAACATTGCTTCTAAAATTTTAAAGCAGCGGAGTGACGAATTTTCTTTGTCAAATTATAAGAATTTGAGCGATATTTTAAATCCGTTAAAAGATCGGATTCAGATTTTTGAAAAGAAAGTGGAGGAAACTTACGATAAGGAATTGCGTGATAGAATCAGTCTGCGTGAGGAAGTTCTTAAGCTTACTGAAATGAATGCAAGGGTAAGCCAAGAGGCAAATAACTTGACTAATGCATTGAAGGGCGACGTAAAAAAGCAAGGAAATTGGGGTGAAATTATATTAGAACGTGTTTTGGAGCGCTCTGGGCTAACAATTGGTCAGGAGTTTGAACGCGAAATGGTAGTGGAAGGTGCTGACCACACTGTGCAACGACCCGATGTGATAATACATTTGCCTGATAATAAGCATATTATTGTTGACTCTAAAGTTTCATTGGTTGCTTATGAGCGCTTTGTCTCTTCCGAAAAAGAGGAACATCGTGTGGAGCATTTAAAAAGCCATATTTCTTCACTTCGAACCCATGTGAAATTGCTGAGCGAAAAAAATTATCAAAATGCCCAAAATATTAATACGCCCGATTTTGTGTTAATGTTTGTTCCAATAGAAGCTTCGTTTTCGGTTGCTGTGCAAGGCGATGGAGAAATATTTTCGTATGCGTGGGATAGGAAGATAGTAATAGTTAGCCCCACTACTTTATTGGCTACTTTGCGGACTATTTCTTCTATTTGGAAGCAAGAAAACCAGACGAAGAATGCCCTAGAAATAGCCAGATTAAGTGGTGCATTGTATGATAAATTTATTGGTTTTACCGAAGATATGGTTAAAATACGAACCAATATAGACAGAACATCTAATGCCTATGATGATGCCTTAAAAAAAATGAAAGATGGCTCAGGTAATATTATACGAACCGCTGAAAAAATTAAAGAATTGGGAGCCAAAACAGGAAATAAATCATTACCTAATGAGTTTGAAATTTATTAATTTTGAATAGCTATATTTCAGTTTGTTAGTTAATTTGCGGTTTTTTTGATTTAAATTTAAACATATGAATTTAAGAATTTCTTTAACAATAGTTTTATTCTTCATTGTAACTCATTTATTTTCACAGTATGAAGCGTACTCGGTTGATAGTGTGAGTAGTATTAACGATGAGTCGCCTTTAATTATTGACTTAGATAGTTTGCTTGAGGGCAAAGTTGAAAAAGGCGTGTTGTCGAAAATAAATACACCCAAGTTCGTTAATACACCCAGGATGTCAAATAGAAAGTTGAAATCAAAAGAGTTAAAAGAATCTTTAGGTAATCAAGCTTTTGACTCTCTACTTATAGCTAATAAAAATTTGCAAGAACAAGATATAGAACCACAAGAGATTGATTTTTGGAAAAACGCTCCATTAGTCTCTATCGATTCGTTGGTGTTAAAAGCGAATCCGTTTTTTATTGAATTAGTATATATGGGGTTGCCTTATAAATTTAATTTAAATACTGAGTTAGATTTTCAAACCTTATATTTTGAATATAAAGCAAAAACCATAACGTCGAGTTACTTACCTCTCTTTGAAGTACAGTCGCCAGAACTGTTTATTTATACCTTACGCCGTGATGGACGTGACGAAATAACTCGAACTGCAGCTAATCTGTATGCGTTTAGTTTTGAAGAATTGCCTGATCCGAGTAGGCTGAAAAACCAAAAGATAACGCAACACCGACTTGATAAAGTTAAATTTGTTGACGAAGATGAGTCATACACAAATGACAAGAAGCTGAATTTAAAAAAAATAATTCCTAGTTCATGGTTTCACAAATCCAGTGCATTAGCCCAGTTTTCTCAAAATTCAGTATCAAGTAATTGGTATCAAGGTGGCACTAGTAATTTGTCTGTGTTGGGAATCTTGCAGGGAAAACTGAATTATGACAATAAAAAAAACATTCAATGGGATAACTCTGCTGAATGGCGTATGGGATTTAATACGGTGAGCGGGGATACTTTAAGGTCATTAAGTACGAATGATGATGTGCTCAAACTAAACAGTAAGCTAGGCATAAAAGCAAGTGGTAATTGGTTTTATAGTGGATCGGTTGATTTTTCAACTCAATTTTTCAATAGCTATAAAGGTATCAATTCAACAGTAATGAAAGCTTCTTTTTTAACTCCTATTCGATTGAATATAGGTTTTGGTTTTGATTATAAATATAAGAAAATCTTTTCGTTAATGTTTTCACCTGTAGCATATAAGTATATTTATATTTATGATGATTTAAAAGTAGATCCTAATCTTTTTGGTATAGATTTGGGTAAAAATGTACTTAGTGAAGTAGGTAGCTCTTTCAAGGCAATTCTTTCTTTGCCAATTTCACGTGAAATACAGCTTGACTCGAAACTATCATTTTACACCAACTATAAAAAAGTGGAAATAGATTGGGAAGTAGTTTGCAATATCACAATCAATAGGTTTATGTCAACTCGAATTTCACTGAATCCACGATATGACAATACAGTAATTGAAAAAAATGGTGACAAGGCTCAAGTGCAATACAAGCAATTATTGAGTGTAGGGTTTTCTCATAAATTCAAATAGAAAATTACTCCCCAAATAATTTATGCCAAGTATCAAATTGTGCTACTTCAGCTTCTCCAAAATGAAGTAAGCTTCGTTTGATTCTTTCTATTGAATGCTCTTCCGTAAGTTGTGTTTTGGAAAAAAACTTGTCGGCATAACAGATTAATTTTTCTTCGAGCGAAACGGGTATCATGTCTCTATGAGGTAATGGCAATTTATTTTTTAATATATTCTTTAAACTTATTCCAACACCAGTATGCCTCTCGCAAACCAATGCATGACGAGGAAGGCCATCTTCTCGCAATAAATCGGCTCCCAAATAACCATGCTTTATGTAAGGATGTTCTCCTCGGCAATGAATTCGAGGTGCATCACACAAAAAAATACCGATGTCATGTAGCATGGCTGCTTCAGCAACAAATTCGGTATCTATTTTTAGGTCTGGATTGTTATTTGCTATTTTTAATGCCTTGTTTTTGATTTGTTCGCTGTGAATTAGTAATATGTAATGAATATCACTTTCTTTTGGATAATACTTTTCAATGAGTTCAATAGGGTCAAACATAGTTGATATTTAGTGTGTTGAAGTTTAAAATATCAATTTCCTTTAAAAAAAAACAGGAATAAAGACAGAAACTATCTAAAAAGTTAGGAATGTTATTTTCGTTCAGTATTCTCTGTTTATATGAGTGAAATTATATCAATAAATACTTGCTAAGTGCCCGTTATTGTGTACAGCTCTTAGTTATTTTTAGATTGTTTAAAGTTTAAATTTTAGCTTTTCTGTATTCAAATTTTCAAATTTATATTTTAAATCATATAACATACAATTCGTTGTTTTGTTTGATTGGTTGAAGTTTATTTAAATAAAATGATGTGAATTATGACTGATTGTACTTGGCCAGGGAATGATGAGTTGATGCGTACATACCATGATGAGGAGTGGGGTGTACCATTGCATGACGACACTAAATTGTTTGAATTTCTTGTTCTGGATACATTTCAGGCAGGGTTAAGCTGGAAAATAGTGTTATACAAACGAGAGAATTTTAGGAAAGCTTTTGACGCTTTTAATGCTCATAAAATTGCGTTATACCAAGAGGCTAAAATTCAATATTTAATGCAAGATGCGTCCATCGTTCGGAATCAACTAAAAATTAGAGCTACTGTAGGCAATGCGCGCGAGTTTTTAAAAATTCAATCCGAATTTGGCTCGTTTAATACTTACATTTGGCAATTTACTGAAGGTAAACCCCAATTTAATTATCCGCACATCAACGCCGATATTCCTTCAAAATCTGCAGCTTCGGATGCGATGAGCAAAGATTTACTGAAACGTGGTTTCAAGTTTGTAGGTTCTACAATTTGCTATGCTTTTATGCAAGCTTCGGGCATGGTGAACGACCATCTTGTGGGTTGCAGTAAATGCCATAAATGAATATTTATTCAACAATTAAATATTTTTGTCGTTACTGTGTTTCAAAATGGTTTAATAAGTTGTACTTTTGCAAAAAGCATTTTGTGAATTTTAACCTACAAAATCAAACCTCCACCTTAAAGCTGTTGTACTAGGCAGCCTGGTTCCGTAGGCAGCATTCCCACATTATACGCTGTTTACGATGCAAAGTTTTATAAATCTGTGGTGAGTGGAGTTTTCCCAACAGAGGAGTCAATAAACAAAGAGATGACTGCATTTGATAAAGTGCTTCTGAAATACGATGTGCAGGTATTTTGACTGTGAACATGGGAAAATTGTATTCAGGTTTTTGCTCGCGATGTAGGGTTTGTAATAGATGATAAAATTATTAATTCCAACATTATTTCGGACCACGAAGACCAATAGGAGGTATATGAAGTAATTTCTAGCAATGCTTCAATATTTGCCGGAAGTACAATGTATTGTTTGTTGCCGATGAGGTGAAAACATGCATTGCACGAATCAGGAAAATTGTTGACCTGCGATTACGAAGGTGTACAACCTGACATTTTGATTTTGAAAATGCCTTGTCCGGTTGAGTATATCCAGTTTCGGCAGTGCCAACAAGCAGCGAAATTATGGAAGTGATTCGTCCTGGGCAGTATGACTCTACTTTTGGTTGTAACCCAATAGCCGCAGCGGTTGCCATATCGGTATTGGAAGTGATAAGTGCTGGAGAGCTTGCAGATAATGCTTTCAATTTGGGGGCTATTTTTCGAATGGAAATGGACAGGTTTTACAAAACATCAAAAATTGCTACTTCGGTTCGGGGAAAAGGATTGCTGAATCCTCTGATAATTAAAAATCATAGCATAAGGATTTAGCTTGGGATATTTGCATACTACTAGCCGAAAACGGATTGCTAGCCAAACCAACACAAACCAATATTATTTAGTTTGCATCGCCATTGTGCTTTACCAAAAAGCAACCTATGGGACATGTTAAAATTATTACTGGTGCAATTCATGAGTTTTGTAGAACTTGCTATCAAAAAAGAAAATAGTTTTTTTAAGCTTTCAATTTTGATATGCAATAATTTTTTAGTTTGGTCGAAAAATTATCCTTCATAAGAACATTCATATTTTTAAGAATACCTCTACAGGTATTCTAAACTGTTTTTTTTAAGAAAATACAAAATAAGACCACTTCAAAATTAGAAGTGGTCTTAAATTTAGCATCAATATTATGAAATTCGAATGATTAATTTAGTGCTAATGCAATGTGAAACATATTAGATTTGAACTATTAGAAGAGTATTTGTTCTTCTTTTTTAATGTGTTTTTCATTCAATTGATTCTTTATCTCATAATATGCTGATATAGAGGTTTTTGTAAACACTCTTTTTTCTACTGCCTCAAACATACGAATTAGTTCAAGTTGTAATTCTTCGGGTAGTATTTTTTTGATAAAGGGGAAAATGAAGTTTTCTTCCTGTGATAGATGAACTTGAAGCATGTTGACATACTTTTTCAAGTTTTCTGTAATTTCTTCTAGCGAAACTGGGCTTATAGACTTACATTTTTCTAAAGCCACAATAATTTCACTCAAAATAACTGTTTCATTTTTATGGTCAATTATCAAGTCCGAGAGTACTTCATTTTCAGCTTCGGTGGTGTTAATCGATGCTTCATGAAACAAAATTTCTTCTTTACTGTAATGATTTTTACTTACAAATTCATTGACAAAATCAATTGCTAGCTCTATATCTTCTATGCTATAGACCATTTTAGTATTTGAGTTATCAACAATGTTTGAAATAATTCCCAGAACAGACTTTATTGCCTCGTGCTCTTGAATTAAATTCTGAATTAAATCCTGTGTTTTTTCCATAACTTCTGTGTTTTTTAGTGATATTATTATATTTAGAAACCAGTTAGCTTTCAGTATTTATTCAAAGAAATGAGATAACTCTACAAATGTATGTATTTTTTTTTCATTTCTCCTCTTTTTATTGATGTATTTGATGCAAATAAATTTGGTGTTTTTTATTCTTGCTCTATATCAGCTAATTATCGTTTTATTTTAATGTTGGTATTGGTTTTTTAGGTATTTTTTTTTTTCTTAAATTTGTTGTCTAAATATTTCTACTTTTCATGTGATCGAAAAAAAAGACCGCTTCGAGTATTCAAAGCGGTCTTTTAATTAAAATGATTATTCGTTAATCTTGAAACTTAGCACTCAAGAACTCACGGTTCAAGCGGGCAATGTGCGAAATAGAAATTGCTTTTGGGCATTCTGCTTCGCAAGCTCCTGTGTTTGTACAGTTACCAAATCCAAGTTCGTCCATTTTGGCTACCATGGCTTTGGCGCGGGCTGCTCCTTCCACTTTTCCTTGTGGCAATAATGCTAGCTGACTTACTTTGGCAGCTACGAACAACATAGCTGATCCGTTTTTGCATGTAGCGGCACAAGCACCACAACCAATACATGAGGCAGCATCCATTGCTTCGTCGGCATTGATTTTAGAAATTGGTATGGCATTTCCGTCAGGAACGCCACCAGTATTTACATTAACGTAACCACCAGCTTGAATAATTTTGTCGAAAGCGCCACGGTCCACCATCAAATCCTTAATTACCGGAAATGCTTTCGAGCGCCAAGGCTCTACAGTAATGGTTTCACCATCGTGAAAACGGCGCATGTGAAGTTGACAAGTTGTAGTTTCGCCATCCAATCCGTGCGGATGACCATTGATATACAGGCTACACATCCCGCAAATTCCTTCGCGACAATCGTGATCGAATGCAATCGGTTCTTTGCGTTCTTTGATTAATTTCTCATTCAAAATGTCCAACATTTCGAGGAAAGAATTATCGGTAGATACATTGTCCAATTTGTAGATTTCAAAACTACCTTTTACTTTTGGACTGCCTTGACGCCAAACTTTTAGCGATATATTTATACTTTTTTCCATTGGGATTTTTTTTACGCTTTATAATTACGTTGTTGACGGTGAATGAATTCATATTCTAGTGCTTCTTTGAGCAATTCTGGCTCATTTCCATCACCATTGAACTTCCAGCAAGAGGTGAATGAAAATTCTTCGTCATTACGAAGTGCTTCACCATCTGGTGTTTGGTATTCTTCGCGGAAGTGACCACCACATGATTCTTCGCGCATCAATGAATCACGTGCAATTAATTCTCCAATTTCTATAAAATCGGCAACTCGCAATGCTTTTTCCAATTCTACGTTCAAATCAGTGCTTACACCAGGAACATATACTTTGGTCCAAAACTCATGACGAACGGCTTTGATTTTTTCCAATGCAGTTTCCAAACCTGCTTTGTTGCGACCCATTCCTACAAAATCCCACATAATTAATCCTAATTCGCGATGAATTGAATCAACAGATTTTGTTCCTTGAATCTTCATTATCTTCTCGATTTTTGCATGAACGGCTTTTTCAGCATCGTTAAATTCAGGTAAATCGGTACTCAAGCGAGGCACTTGAATTTGATCGGACAAATAGTTTTGAATGGTATATGGCAAAACAAAATATCCATCGGCCAAACCTTGCATCAATGCCGAAGCACCCAAGCGGTTGGCTCCATGATCGGAGAAATTGGCTTCACCAATACAGAATAGTCCTTTAATAGAAGTTTGAAGTTCATAATCCACCCAAACACCACCCATTGTATAATGAATAGCTGGATAAATCATCATTGGCGTATTGTATGGATTTTCGTCAACAATTTTTTCGTACATTTGGAATAAATTACCATAACGTTCGCGCACTACATCTTCGCCCAATCGTTTGATAGAAGCCGAAAAGTCCAGATAAACCGCCAAACCTGTATTTCCAACACCAAAACCAGCGTCGCAACGCTCTTTGGCTGCACGTGAAGCTACATCGCGAGGTACAAGGTTACCAAAAGCAGGGTAACGACGCTCTAAATAATAATCACGTTCGTCTTCTGTCAAGTCAGTTGCTTTCTTTTTTCCTGCACGGATAGCTTCTGCATCTTCCTTCTTTTTTGGTGTCCAAATACGTCCATCGTTACGCAATGATTCCGACATCAAAGTCAGTTTCGATTGCGTTTCGCCATGTACCGGAATACATGTTGGGTGAATTTGACAATACGAAGGATTGGAAATATAAGCACCTTTTTTATACATTTGAACGGCAGCCGATGCATTTGAAGTCATGGCATTGGTAGAAAGGAAAAATGCATTTCCGTAACCACCCGATCCTACAACTACTGCATGTGCAAAGAAACGCTCTATTTTTCCAGTTACCAAGTTGCGGGCAATAATACCCCGGGCACGCCCTTCAATGACTACCACGTCCAACATTTCGTAGCGAGAATATAATTTTACTGCACCTTTGCCCACCTGACGGCTCAAAGCAGAATAAGCTCCCAGTAATAATTGTTGTCCGGTTTGACCTTTAGCATAAAAAGTACGTGAAACTTGAGCTCCACCAAATGAGCGGTTGTCCAATAAACCACCATATTCGCGGGCAAAAGGAACACCTTGTGCCACACATTGGTCGATAATTCCGTTAGACACCTCGGCCAAACGATATACGTTGGCTTCGCGAGCACGGTAATCGCCCCCTTTAATAGTATCGTAGAAAAGACGGTAAACAGAGTCACCATCATTTTGATAATTTTTTGCTGCATTGATACCCCCTTGTGCAGCAATGGAATGCGCACGGCGTGGAGAATCTTGAATACAAAAGTTTAATACATTGAAGCCAAGTTCTGCAAGCGAAGCCGCTGCAGATGCTCCAGCCAAACCTGTACCTACCACAATAATGTCGAGGCGACGTTTGTTGGAAGGATTCACCAGTTTTTGGTGTGCTTTGTAATTATTCCATTTTTCGGCCAATGGACCTGCAGGAATTCTTGCGTCTATTTTTGTTGCCTCTACCTCGGTAGTTTCTATTTTCTTTGCCATAATAAAATTTACTATTTACTAATTTACTATTTACTTATTAGAGACGAAATCTCAACAAAAAATAAACGGGAATTGATATAAACATTAGGATAATAATAGTTGAAAGTATATTTGAAATCACCTTAACTCGTGGCATCCAAACACTGTTATTTAGCCCTAATGAATGCAATGCACTCCATACACCATGAGTTAAGTGAGCCCACAACGCTACCAGCCATACAATATAAAGTATTGAATAAAGCGGTTGGCTGAAATAATGCTTAATCCAATAGGCTCCATCGGCTGCTGTAGCTAATAAACCTTCGTTAACTTCAAATCCAAGTTTGTGATTAATTTCCACCAACTGCATTTTTGCCCAAAATTGATAAAGGTGTAATACCATAAATCCAAGAATGATAATTCCCAAAACTAACATGTTTTGCGATGCCCATTCTACACTTTTTTGGGTTTTTGTTACTGCATAGCTTACTTCTCCGCGTGCTTTTTTGTTTTGAAAAGAAAGGTACAAAGCATAAAGAATATGCACTATAAATCCAATTGCAAGTATTTTTGTACCTACAAGTGCATACCAGTTTGCACCCAGAAACTCACAAATTAAATTATAAGATTCAGACGAAAGCAACACAACGAAATTCATTGTGCCGTGAAAAATGAGGAATAATACTAGGAAAACCCCCGAAATACTCATAATAAGCTTTCGCCCAATAGAGGAATCAATTAACCACATAGATTTTTTGTTTTAGTTTGAAAATATTAAAAAAAACGGTTGATGTTTCGTGTTTTGCAGACTTATTTAAATGTAGTGGTTCAATGAAACTACAATTTTGAGGGAGATATTGAACCAATAATTTCTTGAAATACATAAAATCGCTGTTAATGAATGCTTTAATCAATTCAACTGCGTTTTTAAATTTGAGCACAAAAGTAATGATTTCATTTTGATAATACAAATGATTACGGAAAAATTTCTTTAATTGTAAAAAGGTTATTTTGTCACTTATTAAGTAGGTCTTAATTTGTATAGCAATGTTTAATCTTATTGGGTTGTTACTCTCGAAATAATATGGTATGCAAATGACTAATTACTAGACAAATATGTTATGTGAGGTCATTTTTAAATGCTGGATTTTATGAGTTGTTGGTTGCTGAATAATGGTGCTATCAGCCGCTTCAAAACGGAATAATTTCTAATTAAAAGATAAAGTAGTATCTTTGCATTGAAATTGTAATACGTTCAAGGTCTTATTATCCTACCAAAAAAAACATGCGAGAGCCAAATGCTTTTTGATGTAAAAAAACAAATAAATGAAATTTACTCCAGAAATCTATAGCATTGCCGACAAGGCAATGACTCCTTTTATCGACAGTAATGAAATATGGGATTATATTTATAAAACGACTTCGACAAAAGAAAAGGTAAAAGCAATAATTTCAAAATCGCTATCTAAACAACGGCTTACGCTTGAGGAGGTTGCCGTATTGATTAATGCCGATGAGCCCGAGTTGATTGAAGAAATAAAAGAAGGTGCAAAAACATTGAAAAAAAACATATACGGCAATAGAATTGTTCTTTTTGCACCGCTATACGTTGGTAGTAAGTGTGCCAATAATTGTACTTATTGCGGATTTCGTTCCACAAATAAAGATGCGGTAAGGAAAACGCTTAATGACCAGGAGATAGTAGCCGAAGTGGAAGCGTTGGAGGAGAATGGTCAGAAAAGATTAATTTTGGTTTATGGGGAACATGCACACTATACGCCGGAATATATAGCTCATACAGTGAAAGTTGCTTATAGTGTACGCATAGGCAATGGAGAGATAAGAAGGATAAATATTAATGCAGCACCAATGGATGTTGATGGTTTTCGAATCGTAAAAGAGTCTGGAATTGGCACTTTTCAGGTTTTTCAGGAAACTTATCATCGCGAAGCTTACAAAACGTACCATTTAAGTGGTAAAAAATCGGATTATGATTATCGTTTAACTTCATTGGATAGAGCTCAAGAAGCAGGTTTAGATGATGTGGGAATTGGCGCTTTGTTTGGTCTTTACGACTGGCGCTTTGAGGTTATGGGTTTGGTTCGTCATGCCAACCACTTAGAAGCGTGCTACAATGTAGGGCCACATACCATTTCATTTCCACGTATTAAGGATGCCTCTTCGTTAGAGTTTGGCGATAAGTATTTTGTTTCGGATGAGGATTTTGCCAAGCTAATAGCCATTTTGCGCCTTGCTGTGCCTTATACTGGAATGATATTGACTGCCCGCGAGCCACAAAAATTGAGGAATGAGATTATTCAATATGGTGTTTCACAAATAGATGGTGGAACAAAAATTGAACTTGGCAGCTATTCAAAATTGGAGGAAAATACTGACCTCAACAAAGGACAATTTAAGATTAATGATGACCGTTCGCTCAACGAAGTTGTTGATGAATTGCTTGACCAAGATATGATGCCATCGTTTTGTACGTCTTGTTATCGCCGTGGCAGAACGGGGGAGCATTTTATGGAATTTTCGGTACCTGGATTTATTAAACGGTTTTGTACTCCCAACGCAATTCTTACTATGGCAGAGTATATTCAGGATTATGCACCAGAACAAACTGCCATAAAAGGATGGAAGGCTATAGCAAAAAATATAGAAACTATTGAGGATGAAAAGATTAAAAAATCAGTGCTCGAAAAAATAGACAGAATAAAAGACGGAGAAAGAGATTTGTACTATTAAGTGTAAGGTTTATTGCGAAGCGGTTTTTCAAATTAGTTTTCAAATTAACAGTCTGCGAATCTAAACACTCAAAATAACGGTTGTAATTTACTTTGTTATTTTGATAATGTGCTGTTTTAACAATGATTTAAAATTGTGGCATGGACATAAATACAATAATTATATGAGTAAAGGAAAAGACATTAAACCACATATTGGTATTTTTGGCAGACGAAATAATGGTAAAAGTTCATTCATCAATTTATTGGTAGGACAGGATTTGTCAATTGTTTCTGAGCAAGCGGGCACAACTACCGACCCTGTTAAAAAGTCGGTTGAGATATTTGGCATTGGGCCAGCCGTTTTAATTGACACCGCTGGAATAGATGACACGGGAGAATTGGGGGAAAAAAGAGTAAAAAAAACCATGGAGGTTATCAAACAAGTTGACTGCGCCATATTGTTGATTGTAAATAATCAATTTAAAGTGTTTGAACTGAATTTAATCAAGCAATTCAACGAATACGAAATCCCGTTTCTGATTGTTCACAATAAAAGTGATATAGAAAGTATCAGTGATTTGACAGCCAGTACTATACAATCAATTACTTCTTCCGAAATAATTGAGTTTAGTACTTTAAATACCACAAATTTTGATGAATTAATTGAATTAATAAAAAGAACAATACCCCAGACGGCCTACCAAAAACCGTCGTTATTTGCCCACTTAGTTAAGCCAAAGGATGTAGTTTTACTTATTACGCCTGTAGATAATGAGGCGCCCGATGGGAGAATGATTTTGCCACAAAATATGGCCATTAGAGATGTGTTGGACAATGATTGCATAACGGTGGTAGTAAAAGAAACCGAAATTGAAGATTTTCTGAAGTTAGGAATAAAACCCGCATTGGCTGTTACAGATAGTCAGGTTTTTGGCATGGTATCCAAACTTATTCCAGAGGATATCCCGCTTACCGGATTTAGTGTTATTTTTGCCAGATTAAAGGGCAATTTTGATAAGTTTTTGGAAGGAACTTCCTATATTTCAACGCTAAAGGATGGCGATAAAGTGCTTATTTTAGAATCATGCACCCATCATGTGAGTTGCGACGATATTGGTAGATTTAAAATCCCAAATTGGCTATTGAAATTTACCGAAAAGAATCTTACTTTTACCGTGGTGGCCGGGCTTTCGGAAATAACGGATGACCTTCACGACTTTGCTCTCATTATCCAGTGTGGCGGTTGTATGGTAACTAAAAAACAGCTACATAGTAGGCTAAAACCAGCCATTGATGCTGGAGTGCCAGTAACCAATTATGGGTTGGCAATTGCCTATATGCATGGCATTTTCGATAGGGCAACTGCACCATTTCAAAAAAATCAGCACGAAAGTTGATGCATAAATAACAACAAATACATTGACCTATAACTTTTAAATTTTCAAATGCCAATAGCCGATATTTTCGAAAAAACTGAATTTAGCAGAAATGATATTATTCAACTTTTAAGTGTGAATGGTGATGACGAGAAGTTACTGTTTAAATTCGCGGCCAAAACAAAAACGGAAAGTATAGGCAATACAGTGTATTTGAGGGGGTTGATAGAATTGTCGAACATCTGTTCCAAAGATTGTATGTATTGTGGCATCCGAAAATCCAACCAAGACATCAAACGATATTCACTTGATGTAGTTGAAGTTTTAAAAGCTGTTCAATTTGCTTACGACAATAAATATGGTTCAATTGCCATACAGTCGGGCGAAATTACAAGTGCTGCTTTTGTCGACAAAATAAATACAATCATACTGCGCTCTAAAGAAATTTCTAATGGCGAAATTGGTATAACATTGTCATGTGGTGAGCAATCGGAGGAAACTTACAGAACTTGGTTTGAAAGTGGAGCACACAGGTATTTGCTTCGCATAGAGTCATCTACCGAAGAATTGTATTACAAAATACACCCCAAAGATGATACTCATAATTTTCAAACACGATTAAATGCGCTCAAAACACTTAAGAAAATTGGCTACCAAGTAGGCACTGGAGTGATGGTGGGCTTGCCTTTCCAAACTATCGAACACTTGGCTGATGACTTGCTGTTTATGAAAGAATTTGATGTTGATATGTGTGGAATGGGACCTTACATTGAGCATAAAAACACACCACTCTATCAATTCAAAGATAGTTTAATGCCCTTAAAAGATCGATTCAGTTTGACAATGAAAATGATTGCCATTTTGCGCATTATGATGAAAGATATTAATATAGTGGCTGCAACAGCGCTCCAGGCTATAGATAAAATAGGGCGGGAGAAAGCGATACAAGTTGGTGCAAATATCTTGATGCCCAATATCACACCTGGAAAATTTAGGGATAGCTATGCGCTTTACGAAAATAAACCTTGTACGGACGAAAATGCTGAGGATTGCAAAAGCTGCATTGATGTGCGCGTACACCTTGTAAATCATAAAGTTGGATACTCGGAATGGGGCGATTCTTTGCATTTCCAAAAGCCTATCTGACTTATTTTGAATAGTATAAATCGTTTTACAATTTTAGTTATGAGTCTGCTCCGATAAGTCAACTTTTAATTTTTGAACGATAATGGAACAACCCGACAAACGAGAGAACACTAAGACACAAAGACGCAAACGGAGTATTCCGACGTGCCGTTTTTACGGTATGGAACAGACCTATAAATCGGTAGTTTGTATTCAACATATTAGTTTCTTTGCGTTTTAGCTAATTTACACCTTCGCGTTAAAAAAACACTTATCGGAGCAGACTCATTTATCAATCATTAAAAAGGCTATGAATTGTTTTTCATAGCCTTTTTAAGTATTAGCTTCATAGCCAATTTA
>JAIFKQ010000044.1 GCA_020049515.1 Paludibacter sp.
TGATTTGCATGGCCAACCAAACAGGTGTAAATTTGACCGAGGCATTTGAGAAAAATATGCTAAAGAAAACGGATAGAGATAATACCAGACATTTGGAGAATGAAAAATTGAAGTAAATAATCCCTAGTCCCTCCCGTCCAAAACGGGATAAATTGCTGGGTACTAAACATATATTGATTCTGAAAGTACTTGCCTAAACGCTTAACTCACAATGTATTTTTAAATCAAAGATGTTTTTAAAACAATCATATTTTAAGATTTGAAGTGTGCCAATTACAATCTAATAACTACCATATTATGAGCAAAACAGATGACCTTTTTGCACCTTATGATTGCAATTCTGTTGTTTTGATAATTGATGGTTACTAACTACAATGGGTCGTTATAAAAAGTCATATCGTATTGATTAATATAGATTTAAGTTGAATTATTTAACGGTTTGAAGCTTTGCTCAAAACAAAGAGTAAACGCAATCCACGATAGCTATCGGGGTGGCGTTCAAAAAATCTTTTTTATAACGAACTATTAAACTACTAACTACAATCTACTAACTACCAACTACAATCTACTAACTACCAACTAATAATTAATATTTTATGAGCAAAATAGATGACCTTTTCGCGCTTTACGATTGCAATGTAAATGACGAAGCTGTAAAAAATGCAATCGACAATATTTTGGCAGACCATTTTGTTGAAAATGGCAATAAAAAAGTGTATCAGCAATGTTTAAGTCAAATAGATTTAACGTCATTAAATGGCACGGACACAGAGGCTGAAATCATTTCAATGGTAGAAAAAGTAAATTCATTTAATACTCATTTCCCTCATTTACAAAATGTTGGTGCGATTTGTATTTATCCAGCTTTGGTGCCAATAGTAAAAGCACATTTGACCGAAAACGTAGGCATCGCAGCTGTTTCAGCTGGTTTTCCTGCTTCCCAAACTTTTATTGAAATAAAAGTAGCCGAAACATCTATGGCGGTAATGGAAGGGGCCACCGAAATTGATGTAGTTATTTCTATTGGAAAATTTTTGGAAGGGAAGTACGAAGAGGTTTACGAAGAGTTATCCGAATTGAAAGCCGCATGCAGAGATGCACATTTAAAAGTAATATTGGAAACAGGGGCACTAAAAACAGCCTCAAACATCAAAAAAGCAGCAATTTTAGCTATGGCTTCGGGTGCTGATTTTATCAAAACGTCAACAGGCAAAATTCCAGTAGCCGCCACATTGGAAGCTACTTACGTAATGTGTGAAGCCATAAAAGAATGGAACGAAAAAACGGGCGTGAAAGTTGGATACAAACCAGCGGGCGGCATTGTAACCACCGAAGATGCAGTAAATCATTATACTATTGTGAAGCAAGTACTGGGAAATGAATGGCTTAATAACAAAATGTTCCGCTTTGGAGCAAGCCGCTTAGCCAACAATCTTTTAAGCTCTATTGAAGAAAAAGAAGTGAAGTATTTTTAATGAGACAAAAGACAAAGGCCTTGACAATAATCTAATGTCTAACGACTAATGTCAATGATATAAAGTCATCAGTCTATTTACACCTATTGATTTTTGAAAATATCAGTTACACTGTACGTGACGCAGCAAATTCAGCACACAGGATAAGTGATTGTTTCATTTCGCTATCAGCAAAGCCATTGAGTTCCTCGATGGCTTTGTTTTTATACTCAGCCATTTGCGAAATGGCATAATCTACGCCGCCTTTTTGGAGTGTAAACAGAGTGATTTTCTGCACATTTTCTGCACTAAAGTCTTTATTGTCAAGTAATGAAACAATTTCATTTCTTTCTTCTGGCGTACAATTTTGCAACGCATTTATTAAAGGCAAAGTTACTTTTCCATCTCGTATGTCATTGCCTGTTGGTTTGCCAATTTCAATGTCATCGAAATAATCAAAAACATCGTCTTTTATCTGAAAACAAAGACCCATGTACTCGCCAAAATTTCGTAAATGTTGCAGCTGCTCAACAGAGGCATTTACCGAAATACCACCTACTTCGGCGCAAGTAGCAAAAAGTAAAGCTGTTTTTTTGCGAATAATCGTAAAATAATTCTCTTCCGAAGCGTCTGAAATTGTATTGTTTTCCAATTGCAGCAGTTCTCCGTCCGAAAGCTGTTTGCCCATTTCCGAAATCGATTTCATCACAGCCAAACTATCCGTGTTAGTGCCACATTCCAGCGATTTGGCGAAAATGTAATCGCCAGAAAGCACGGCTATTTTATTGGTCCATTTTGCATTTACAGATGGTTTTCCACGTCGTTCAAGGGTGTCATCCACTACATCGTCGTGTATTAAAGTGGCTGTATGCAACAATTCCAAAGAAAGCGCTGCATTAATTGACGCAAGGTTTATCACCCCACACATTTTGGCAGAGAGCAACACTATCATGGGGCGCAATTGTTTTCCGCTTTTTTGAAGTACATATTCATTTACGCTCAAAAGCAAACTGTTGTCTGTCTTAAGCGCTTCCTTAAAAGTGTTGGCAAACAATTGCATTTCTGCAATTATGGGCTTTTTTATGTTGTCGATAAAATTCATTATGAACAAAAAAATTGGTACGAAACGCAAAAGTAAACAATTTTGCCGTTTGTTTGGTATATTGTATCTATTTCTGCATGATTTTTAATTACTTTTACAGCCAAATTCGGACAACTGTCGAAGGTCTAAAGTCAAAGGTCAATGGACGAAGGTCTAAAGTCAAAAATAAAAGTAACTCAAATACAGCTTTTTGGCCTGTTATCTTCTCAATTAAACTTTCATATTAAGTCTTTTGACCTGTGACATTTGTCATTAGTCATATAATAAAAACATGAAAAAACTTTTTCTATTTGATGCTTATGCCATCATTTATCGCGCCTATTATGCATTTATTCGTAATCCGCGTGTGAACTCCAAGGGGCGATGTATTGAAACGCGAAAAGCCGACACATATTGCAGTGGCTTTTGATCCCAAAGGAAATACTTTTCGCCATGACGCTTACGAACTTTACAAAGCGCAGCGCGAAGCTACCCCCGAAGATATTCGCTTGGCAGTGCCCATTATCAAAGATTTGGTGCGGGCATACAATATTCCTGTGCTCGAAGTGCCTGGCTACGAGGCCGATGATGTAATTGGTACTATGGCAAAACTGGCCGAGAAGGAAGGTTTTGAGGTGTATATGCTCACGCCCGATAAAGATTACGGACAGTTGGTGTCCGAGCATATTTTCATGTATCGCCCCAAACATACTGGCGGTTTTGAAATAATGGGACCAGATGAAATAAAAGCCAAATACGATTTACAGAGTCATGAGCAAGTGATAGATTTGCTCGGACTAATGGGAGATGCCTCCGATAATATTCCGGGATGTCCAGGAGTGGGTGAAAAAACAGCCGTGAAACTATTACAGGAGTTTGGGAGCATTGATGTGTTATTAACACGGACTGATGAACTAAAAGGGGCTTTGAAAACAAAAATCGAAGCCAACAAAGAGCAAATAATTTTCTCGCGGTTTTTGGCCACAATAAAAATTGATGTCCCCATTACCTTTGATGAAAATAGTCTGGTTTTGGAGCCACGAAACGAACAGGCATTGCGTGATTTGTTCGACATGCTAGAGTTTAGAACCATGTCGGCCAAGTTGGGCGCAACACCTTTTACGTCCCTTCCGCCGGATTCATCCCTTCCTGCTATTGGTTTCGCGAAGAAGAAACCAACTGCTCAAATGTCACTTTTTGACGAGCCTGTAGAGTCAACTCCTGAAGCAGAAGTAAAGCCTGTAGTTGCTCCACAAGTTACCATTGAGGAGAATAAGCCATTGCAAACCAATGGCTTGAAAACAATTGCCGATGTGCAGCATCAATATCATTTGGTGGATTCAAAAATCAAACGCTCGGATTTGATTTCAAAACTTTTCATTCAAAAATCGGTTTGTTTTGACACCGAAACTACTGGGCTTGATGTATTTACAGACGATTTGGTGGGTCTGTCATTTTGTTTTGCACAAGGTGAGGCGTATTATGTGTCGCTGCCTGCCGATAGAAATGAAGCAACGGAAATATTGAAGGAATTTAAAGCGTTTTTTCAAAGCGAACACATCGAAAAAATTGGGCAAAACATAAAATATGATTTACTCATGTTGGCACAATATGGTTTTGAACTGAAAGGTAAACTTTTCGATACCATGATAGCGCATTATTTATTGCAGCCTGAGCTGCGACATGGCATGGATTATTTGGCGGAAATTTATCTGAAATACCGCACCATTCATTACGCAGATATTGTGGGAGCTAAAGGGAAAAATCAAGCAAGTATACGTACTGTAGAAATTAACAGACTGTGCGATTATGCTGCCGAAGATGCAGATGTGACATTTCAATTGAAGCAAATTCTAGAAAAAGAGTTATTAGCCAACGGGCTCGACAAACTTTTCTACGACATTGAAATGCCGCTTATGCAAGTGCTCGCTACTATGGAAAGAACAGGAGTTAGAATTGACAGCGAGGCATTGGCACAAAGTTCCCTGATTTTGACTGAAGAAGTACTGAAGTTGGAAAAAGAAATTCACCAAATAGCGGGTATAGATTTCAATGTAAGTTCACCAATGCAGGTTGGCGAAGTTTTATTTGTAAGATTGGGATTGGACGACAAAGCCAAGAAAACTAAAACCGGACAATACTCTACAGCCGAAGATGTATTGGAAAAATTGCAATCTAAACATCCCATTATTGGAAAAATCCTCGATTATCGTGGTTTAAAAAAACTGCTAAGCACATATATAGATGCCCTTCCGCAATTGATTAATCCAAAAACTGGAAAAGTGCACACGTCATTCAATCAAACTGTTACTTCTACTGGACGGTTGAGTTCTACCAATCCCAACTTGCAGAATATTCCGATACGCGATGCGCAAGGCAAGGAAATTCGCAAAGCTTTTATACCCGACTCCGACAGTGTTTTCCTTAGTGCCGACTATTCGCAAATTGAACTCCGTATTATGGCGCACCTCAGTGGCGACGAAAATATGATGGATGCATTTAACAGCGGATTGGATATTCATACAGCTACGGCTGCAAAAATATACAAAATTCCGTTGGAGGAAGTTACGTCCGATATGCGTCGAAAAGCCAAAACGGCCAACTTTGGTATTATTTATGGAATCTCGGTTTTTGGACTTTCCGATCGATTGGGCGTACCAAGAGCAGAGGCCAAGGAATTGATAGACGGCTATTTTTCCACCTATCCAGGTGTGAAAAAATACATGGATGCCAGCATTCAGCGTGCCAAAGAAATGGGGTATGTAGAAACTTTACTTGGAAGGAAACGATTTTTGGCAGATATTAATTCGCAAAATAATGTTGTTAGGGGTTTTGCCGAACGCAATGCCATAAACGCTCCAATACAAGGAACGGCTGCCGACATTATAAAAATTGCCATGGTGAAAATACAAAAAAGACTGGTTACAGAAAAGCTGCAAGCCAAAATGACCATGCAAGTGCACGATGAGTTAAACTTCACTGTACCAACAACTGAAATAGATGCAGTACGTAAAGCAGTAGTAGAAGAAATGGAAAATGCAATTCAACTGCAAGTGCCGCTGATTGCTGATTGTGGTGTAGGAGGCAACTGGTTGGAGGCGCATTGATTTTTTATAGTATAAATCACTGTAAATTTAACCATATTATTGAGTTATCAATAATTATAATAGCCGTTTTTATAACGTGCCATTGATTTACAATGCATTCCCTTTATTTACCTAAAGTGTAATTTGATTTGATAATGTTGAAAATCAAGTAAATATGTTCTTATTGTATTTATTCAGATATGTTTATTATTTACAATGAAAATAAAAGATACAAAAATAAACTTACCAAAGTGATAACAGTATTATATTTGTAATATATTTGAGGAATTATTTCTTTAAAAATGTATTTTAATACATTATCTTAATTTCAAAAACGTGATGGATAAATTGGAATATACTAATCAGAATTCTGACTATTCAAATGCAGCATAAAGCATATTGAATGGTGGTGTTAGTATTTGAAGCAATAGTTGGTTTCTATTCTTTTCTTATAAATCAAAAGAACCGTTAAGAGTCTTTCTAGCCAGTCTTTTTTGAAAAGTTATCCTATATTTGCTCTATGAAAAAAATCGTCGTACTCTTAAGCACCTATTTGTTATTATATTTAATTGCTCCAGTGCATGCCCAGCACATTGTAGCAATTGATTTGCTTAAAAATAGCTCGATTGTGATTAATGGATCAACAAATTTATTGAACTTTTCGCTTTATCAAAATGGGGATAAATTGATAAGAAAAGCACAGATAGTTAAAATTATTCAATTAAAAGACAAAGTACAGCTGAGTGAAAATAAGTTGTCTGTTGCGGTCAAAAAATTTAGTTCCAACAATGAAATAGCATTAATTGGGTTCTTAGATTTATTAAAAGCAAATCAGCATCCTAATGTAAATGTGGAGTTTAACTACATTGAATCCTTTGCATTTGAAAAAGACGAATCTATAACATCCAAAGCTTATGTAAGTTTTACAATCACAGGAGTAAGCAAGCAATATATGATTCCAATTAATGCCACACGTTCAGGCGATTTATATACTATCAGTGGGAATAAAAGTATCAATATTCACGATTTTGGACTTGAAGCTCCAGTGAGGATGATGGGATTGGTAAAGGTGAGCGAGTGGATTAATATCGACTTTAATTTAATATGCAATATAACTCTTGATAAAAAATAGACTAGCCTTGTAATTGATTCTTCAAATTGAGATATTGCAATTAATACATTGTCAATATGTTAGCTGTGTGTCAATTTTTAGATTTCATCTAAAAACAATATAGTTATTCTGATATTTTCAATACTCTTGCAATCCACAATGCTACTACTTTTCAAAATAGCTAGTCCTTTTTTATAAAAAATAATGATCACTATTTCTAAATTAGCATGTTTTGCATTTGCAATAATACAACGACACATTGTCTAATTTATCAATTCGTTCAAAATTATTAATGCACGCTTTTGATTTATTTATACAAGTGTTTTTTTTGCACCCAATGCCAAACCTTATTCATTTTTACAAACACTGGTGGGAAATACTCCCAAAAAACTAAACTGTTTTAAGGTGCTATAGTTGCATATTTTGGTCTAACAAATCAAAAAAAAAAGATGTAGTTGTGGATATTGATTTTAAAAATCACTTCAAAAGCAAATCTATCAAATCTGTCATTCTCTTAAACTCCTCCATATTAAATAAACGAGTAAGCAGTACAATCTTACCCGTTTTGTCAATAATAACATTGCGGGTAATTCCCGATTCTCGTTTGGCGTAAAGTGCAAAAATATCGGCTTTGGGGTCTAAGCCAATAGGGTAAGTGATGGGGATGGACAGTGCAAATTTCTGCACGGTCTCAAGTGGCTCGTCACGGTCGATAGCTAGTATTGCAAAATTTGGGTTCATTTTATGTTTCTGCCAAATATCCTTTTCAATAAAAGGCATTTCCTTTCGGCAAACACCGCACCAACTAGCGGTAAACTGTAGCATAACCACTTTCCCTTTCAAGTCCGAAAGCATCACCGTTTTTCCATCAGTCAGTTTCATTATAAAATTAGGTGCAACATCACCTACCTTAACTAAATAAACCTTATCATCGGCAGTTTGTGAAAAAATTGAAACGGAAAATAAGAGTCCTACTGCCAGAATTAGATTTTTCATTTTTTGTATTGATAAAAAAAACCGATACCAGCCTTAGCCTATACCGGTTTATTATTTTATTTAAAACTAAATAGTTCCTCTTACATTTCCCAATGCTCACAAGTAGCAATCAAATCATCAAAGGTTTTAATTTTCGATTTGGCTTGTACATCAGCTATTTGTTTTTCCACTGCATAATCGTAAGTTTCTTCTACCACATCGCGTATTACACCCATTGCAATAGGCATTTCAGGACCTTCCATCATGGCTAATTTCAATTGTAAAGTTGAATCTTCATTTGTGGCATCATGTACCATAATATCTTTATCGGTAATGCCATTTTTTCCAATGGTAACCACTTTCAGATTAAACCCTTCAAGCATCAATCCTTTGTTCATTTCTTTTCCAAAAATCATGGGTTTGCCGTGCTCCAACATAATTAATCTATCGGCACGATTTTCTTTTTCCGCCAAGTATCCATGTGCACCATCGTTGAAAATAACGCAGTTCACTAGGCATTCCACTACAGAAGTCCCTTTATGTTGCGCGGCAGCCATAATTGAAGTTTGTGAGTTTTTTAAATCCACATCAAGTAGGCGTGCAAAAAAAGTGCCTCTAGCACCAAAAGTAAGCTCTACTGGGCGAAAAGGGCGTTCCACAGTTCCAAAAGGTGACGATTTTGTTACAAACCCTTTTTTGGTTGTAGGCGAGTATTGTCCTTTTGTTAAGCCATAAATTTGATTATTGAACAATAGAACATTAATATCCACATTGCGTCGTACGCTGTGAATAAAGTGGTTACCTCCAATAGCCAAACAATCTCCGTCCCCTGTAATTTGCCATACAGAGAGCTTTGGATTAGCTACCTTTACGCCCGTGGCTACAGCGGCTCCTCGTCCGTGTATAGAATGAAATCCATATCCACTAATGTAATATGGCAACCGCGATGAACAGCCTATGCCCGAAATGACAGCGGTTTGATGTGGGGGTACGCCCAAGTCGGCCATTACTTTTTGGAGGGAATTGAGCACAGCATAATCGCCGCATCCAGGACACCAACGCACATATTGGTCACTTTTAAAGTCTTTTGCTACGTATTTTATTGTTGTTGGTTCTGCGTTTATCATAATTGATAGATGTATTAAAAGTCAAATAAATACAATTCGAAATTTGCTTTGATAGTCTTTAAAGTTTGCTGAAGTGTTCTTCCAATTCTGCGGCAGTAAAAGGTTGACCTTGAACTTTATTGTATTGCAAAAATTCTACCCCCGATACTTCAGATCTTAAAAAAGTAGCAAATTGGCCGCTATTTAATTCGCACACCACTACTTTTTTATAAGATTTAATTACCTCAATGGCATTTTTTGGCAAGGGATTGATATAGTTGAAATGAGCCAACGCTATTTTTCCACCTTTTTTATTTATTGAATTTACCGCAGTCATTAAATGCCCCTGGGTGCCACCCCAGCCAATAACGAGTAATTCAGCATTTTCATTGCCTTCTACTTTCAACTCGGGAATAATTTGGGACACATTGTTTACTTTTTGCATGCGGGTTTCTACCATTTTCTCATGGTTTTTGGGATCCGTCGAAATAGTACCCGTAAAATAATCTTTTTCCAATCCACCATTTCTATGTCCTAAACCTTCAGTTCCAGGCACGCTCCAGTATCTTACCTTAGTTGCTTCATTGCGTGTGGTCACTCTGTAATCCGTCATTTCGGAACTTGCGTAAGGGGGATTAATTTCTGGCATTTCGGCCAAAGTTGGAAGTTTCCATAGCGAAGTACCATTCCCAATAAAAGCATCAGTTAATAAAATAACCGGAGTCATATATTCGAGTGCAATTTTTGAAGCCATATAAGCAAAATGGAAACAATTGTCAGGCGTACTTGCAGCCATTACTACCACAGGGCTCTCACCATTTCGACCATAAAGTGCTTGCAATAAGTCGGTTTGCTCTGTTTTAGTAGGAAGACCAGTAGAAGGACCACCGCGCATCACATCTATTATTACCAAGGGTAGCTCAGCCATTACAGCAAGCCCAATAGCTTCGGCTTTTAGTGCCAAACCAGGGCCCGAAGTGGTAGTAGCCGCCAAACTTCCGGCAAAAGAAGCTCCTAAAGCTGAGGTAACTCCTGCTATTTCATCTTCTGCCTGAACCACTTTTACGCCCATGTCTTTTCGCAAAGCTAGTTCTTGCATTATATCGGTAGCTGGAGTAATAGGGTAACTACCTAAAAATAATTCCAATCCCGATTTTTGAGATGCAGCTATTAGGCCCCAAGCTGCGGCTTTGTTACCGCTAATACTAGTATAATTACCTTTTGGAGTGTCGTGTGATTTGTCAACTTGAAAGGTTGAAACTGTCAAGTGCAGATTATTTCCGTAATTAAAACCATCTGTCAATACTTTTATATTCGCATGTAAAATGTCGGGCTTTTTTCCAAATTTGTTTTCCAAAAAGTGAATGGCTTTATCTATTGGACGATTGAACAACCAACAAATCAATCCCAACGAAAACATGTTCTTACTGCGTAAAATGGTTTTATTATCAAAACCAAAACCTTCCAAACTTTTTTGTGTTAAGCTAGAAAGGGCCACTGGAATCAGTTGAGTAGCATCAGAAACACCCAACTCCTCAAAAGGATTATCAGTAAGGAGTTCAGCTTTGGCTAAATCTGACTTTTCAAAAGAATCGGTATCAAAAATAATAATACCAGTTTTTTTTATGCTTTTTATATTTACTTTTAATGCTGCAGGATTCATTGCTACCAATACATCTGCGTCATCACCTGGCGTATATATTTTGCTTGATCCAAGGTGTACCTGAAAACCCGAAACCCCACCTAAAGTACCCAATGGAGCCCGAATTTCCGATGGAAAGTCTGGGAAAGTGGATATTTCATTTCCTAGTATTGCTGATAAGTTTGAAAATAGTGTGCCAGTAAGTTGCATTCCATCGCCAGAGTCTCCAGAGAAACGAACTACAACATTGTCCATTTCGTTAATTGTGTTTTTATCCATGCTAATATAGAGAGATTTAATTATAGTTATTTAATACAACCAACTGGTTTCGTTTTTGTTTATCAAACCACGAAAAAGAATCCAATTAGTAATTGTTTTTCTTGCTGTGTTTGCTGTGAGTGTATGTGAAAAACAGGGAAATTTAAAACTCAGCATTTTTTGGAGTACGTGGAAATGGTATTACATCTCTTATATTGGTCATACCCGTTACAAAAAGTAGTAAGCGCTCAAACCCAAGCCCAAAGCCCGCATGAGGTGCAGTTCCAAATCGTCGTGTATCTAAGTACCACCAAATATCCTTAGTGGGAACACCCATTTCGTCAGCCCTGTTTTTCAGTTTATCATAATCCTCTTCACGTTGAGAACCACCAATTATTTCGCCAATTTTTGGGAATAAAACATCCATTGCTCTCACCGTTTTTCCATCATCGTTTTGTTTCATGTAAAACGATTTGATTTCCTTAGGATAATCTGTTAAAATTACGGGCTTTTTGAAATGTTTTTCTACCAGATAGCGTTCGTGCTCAGATTGCAAATCTGTGCCCCAGCCTACAGGAAATTCAAACTTATGACCTTTAGCGATTGCCGCCTCCAAAATTTCAACCCCTTTTGTGTAGGTTAAGCGAATAAAATCGTCGGCCACAACAGAATTAAGACGTTCAATCAATTCTTTGTCATACATTTTGCTAAGAAAATCCAAATCGCTTTTACAATTATCCAATGCCCATTTGACACAATACTGAATAAAGTCCTGAGCCAATTGCATGTTTTCCTCAATTTCATTGAATGCCACTTCAGGTTCTATCATCCAAAATTCCGATAAATGGCGAGGAGTATTCGAGTTTTCGGCTCTAAATGTAGGGCCAAAAGTATAAATTGCACCCATTGCCATTGCTGCCAATTCACCTTCTAGCTGTCCCGAAACGGTTAAGCTGGCTTGTTTCCCAAAAAAATCATTACTATAGTCAATTGCTCCCGCCTCATCTTTCTTAAGGTCATACAAGTTCATGGTTGTAACCTGAAACATTTGACCTGCACCTTCGCAATCGGAAGCAGTAATAATGGGTGTATGGAAATAAAAGAACCCTCGTTGGTGAAAGAAAGAATGAATGGCCATAGCCATGTGATGCCGAATGCGGAAAATAGCACCAAAAGTATTTGTGCGTGGTCTGAGATGGGCAATTTCTCTTAAAAACTCCATTGTATGACCCTTCTTTTGTAACGGATATGTTTCAGAGTCGGCAGTACCATAAATGAGAATCTCATCAGCATGTATTTCTACAGTTTGTTCTTGACCAACTGATTCGACCAGTTTACCAGTAACGCTTAAGCATGCGCCTGTAGTAATGGGTTTTAAAAAATCGTCACCGAATTTCTCATTATCTACCACCAATTGAATATTATGTATAGTGGAGCCATCGTTTAAAGCTATAAAGCTAACGTTTTTATTTCCTCTACGAGTTCTAACCCAACCCTTTATATTTACTTGCGCACCAAAATCCGAACGTTTAAGTGCATCAACAATTATGGTTCTCTTTATCATATTGACTTTTGAGTAGATGTTATGTTTTTGTTTATATTTTTGTTTGTAGAATGTAAAGTGCTATTTTACTGAATTTTAAATCTGATAAATACACAAAAAAACACTTGCTCTAAATGAACGAGTGTTTTTTTCTGAAGTTCAAACAATTCAATGCGTTTCAATTATTGACCTATATCGCCAATCATGCTCATGGCACAACGGAAGCCAATATCATTGCTCGATTTATCTTCATCCAAATATCTACGTGTTGACGGATTGAGCCAATAAATACGGTCTTTCCATGAACCACCTTTATAAACGCGTGTTTTATTTGTAATTCTTGGGCGCAATATGTCAGTAATATCTATTTTTTTTCCACTATTTATCAAATCATTTAACTCTGCAGAGTCACCAAATTGTGTAAAGTCACTAGGCAATCGAGAAGCAGCATCGCCATCTTTATAATCGCGCACATCATCTTCTTTAGTTACATCCATTTTGATTCGTCCAATTTCATCTAAAGCATATATGTTGTGGCCTGTTTCATCTGTTTTTGCAACTACAGGATTTAGGTATTTATTCCCTCTAAAAGAGTTGTATTCAGCCATGTCATCAAAAGTAGTAGCACGATAAACATCCAATACCCATTCATTTACATTTCCAGACATGTTAAACAAGCCAAAATCGTTTGGAAAATAAGCATCTACAGGAGCGGTAATAGTAGCATTATCGTTCAAACTGCCCGATGTTCCCATCATATCGCCACGTCCTCTTACAAAATTTGCCTGCATTTTGCCTAAATCAGCTTTGTCTGTTATTCGCGCTTGAGACCCAGACCAAGGATAAATTCGGCCTTCTGGAACCATTCCGTCTTTGCCTGAAATAATTGCATAAGCAGCAAACTCCCATTCGGCCTCTGTTGGTAAACGGTATTCAGGGTATAGTATTCCGTCTGACATGTCCACTTTCCTTACAGAATCATTCAAATTTGTCATAGCTCTTTTCCCCGCTTTAGGATTGTAATCACCTTGAAGCAAATATTTTTGTGTGTTAAATACAAAAGCACTGGCAATAGAGTCGGACTGATTGGGGATATTCTTAAAATCAGGTGGTAAAATGATTCCTGCATTAATTAAAGCCAACTCATTAACACGGTCTGTACGCCAGGTACAAAAATCCATAGCTTGCTCCCAACTTACCCCCACTACAGGGTAATAATCGAATGCTGGGTGAGAAAAATAATTTTGTAAATAAGGCTCGTTATATGCCAATTCTTCACGCCATACTTTTCCGTCGGGCTGAGATTTAGCTACCAATTTTGGCAATGTCTTTCCAAAAACGACTTGCATCCAATTTGTATATTCACGCCAATCAAGATTTCTGACTTCAAATTCATCCATGTAAAATGAACTTACAGTTATTCTACGTTGTTTATTATCGCGACCTGCTGTAACAAACTCACCCTTTTCGCCGATTGTAAATGATCCACCCTCAATTTCGACCATACCTATTGGCACCTCAATGATAAAGTTTTCTTTAACTGTAAAACCAGTTCCTTTTTTATCATTATACTTCCAACCAGTAAGGCTTGAAACTCCCTGAGAACCAGACTGGGACGAGCAGCTTACCATTGTTATTAGCAAAAACAATGAAGATAATTTAACTATAGTTTTTGATTTCATAAAATTTTGATATGTAATAAAACAATGAATTTTAATTATGGAGTTGCAAAAATAGTATTTTTTTCTCTGAAATAGAACAAATGGTATTTTTTTTTTTTCAATTAAGTGAGTTTTTTTCCTTTTCTAATAACTTCATTATCTCTAAAATAGTATATTTTTAAATATAAATTTCATTTTTTCATCCTTTTTACACTTAAATCGCTATAATTTGCTATATTTGCATGTCGAACCCAAAACAACGTTTCTATGCCCATTCATCCAATTCAAATTAAGTTGAACAATAAATTGATAGATCTGTCTTTACCAATTGTTATGGGCATTGTCAATGCAACTCCTGATTCTTTTTTCAACGGCAATAGTTTTACTACAAATAAAGGCATAATGCAATGTGTAGATAAAATAATTATAGATGGCGGTAAAATAATTGATGTAGGTGGCTATTCTACCCGACCCAATTCTAAAGATGTAGCTCCAGATGAGGAAATAAGAAGAGTTTCGGAAGCACTTCTGATCATACTTAAAAAATATCCTGATGCTATAATTTCTTTAGATACTTTTCGTTCAAGTGTAGTGAGGCAAGTAGCAAAAAATTTCCCTATAGCTATTGTAAATGATATTAGTGGTGGCACTCTCGACCCTTTCATGTTTGAGACTATCGCCGATTTAAAACCTGCATATGTTTTAACTCATTTTCGTGGCGTACTGCAAACTATGCATCAGCAGGAAGATTACAAACATGTTGTTTCGGAAGTAATCTTATTCCTAGAAAAAAGATTAACACAACTTCGATTGCTTGGTGTTAACGATGTGATTATAGACCCAGGCTTTGGATTTGCTAAAACAACAAAACATAATTTTGAGATCTTAAGAAAGTTGTCTTATTTTGATACTATCAATGCTCCTTTGTTGGCTGGAATTTCTCGTAAATCCATGCTGTATAAATCGCTGAAAATAAACCCAACAGAGGCATTAAACGCTACTACCGCAGCCAATATGCTGGCTTTAATAGGAGGTGCTAGCATTTTGAGAGTACACGATGTAAAGCCTGCAGTAGAGGCCATTTTACTTTTTCATCAATATAATGATATTTCTTTTGATTCAATGTAAACGCTAAAAATTTTTTTATGGGATTTCAAATAGGATTAAAAGATATAGTAGATATTTTTCTAGTAGCCATTTTATTGTACCAAATGTTTAAACTTCTGAATAGAAGTGGAGCAGTTAATATCTTTTTAGGGATACTAGCTTTTATTATCTGCTGGTTTTTAGTTTCTTATGTGTTTAAAATGGAACTGTTGGGGGGTATCTTCGATAGGGTGGTAAGTGTTGGTGCTTTTGGTCTCATTGTTCTTTTTCAGGATGAAATTAGGAGATTCTTTTCTCGTATCGGTACAACAAAAGAATGGAATTTTTACAATAATATTAAACGATTTTTTGGTAGTAATACGATAGAAAAAGATAACAATGATTTTGATTTGGTACAGATTGTCCTAGCTTGTAGAAATTTGGCCAAAAGTACTACAGGTGGTTTAATTATAATTACACGCTCTAACGATTTAGATTTTTACACCCAGTCTGGCGAGCATATCAATTCATCCATCAACTCCCGTTTAATTGAATGTATTTTTTTTAAAAATAACCCATTACACGATGGTGCTTTGATAGTTTCGCACCGTCAGTTGGCTGCTGCGGCCTGCATTTTGCCTGTTTCTAAAAACCAATCTATTCCCAAGCGTATGGGATTAAGGCATAGGGCAGCACTAGGAATAACCGAACATTCTGACGCTATAGCCATTGTAATTTCTGAGGAGACTGGACATATTTCGTGGGCCATAAATGGTCAACTTACAGTAAATGTTAAGCCCGAGCAATTAGAGCATTTTTTATCCGAAACATTGTCTTGATTGATTATATTGTCATATAAGTGTGACACATTTTGCTAACACTTTATTTTAGAATGAAAAAAGAATACTTAGTATAATAAATAGTTTGCTATTTTATTTTGCACATATATACTGTATTTGTGCAAAAAAACAATATCTTTGTTGCCTAATTTACAAACAAGAAAACAAGAAATGAAGAAAACACTTT
>JAIFKQ010000095.1 GCA_020049515.1 Paludibacter sp.
ATCATGGCGCTACCTAAATCTTTCTTGGTTAATGCATTGTATTGCTCGGTATTGGCAATATCTGAATAGTATAACTGTCCGCGCATTTGCAAACCACCCAAATTATAGCGGGCATCTACACCTATCATAGCAATTTTTACTACCGACGAGTCTGCTTTGGCTAGTGCTGCGTCATTGCTTTTGTCCAATTTATCATACAGCGTACTTTGCGTATTCCCAATGTATCCTGATAAACCCAGATTTAATCCACGAATGCCATAATACTCTATTTTTCCTGTAAAATTTGGAGCACTAATATATGATTCGATTCCCTTTTGTCGTCCACTCCGGAGACCATCTTTGCCATTTAAAATGGCTTTATCAACTTTGTAACCATTAAATCCATTGACTAGATACACTTGATATTTGAGTGAGGCTGGAAAAACATTGCCACTAAAACCAACTCCTATTTCTCGCCAGGTAGTGGGTGAGATTTTATTATCTACTAATGGACGTTCAACCCCGTTGAAGGTAGTAGGTTCATGATACTCATTTATAATTCCCATTGGAATAAGCATTAACCCAGCTTTTAAGTTGATAAAATTATTTATTTTATGTTGAACAAATGCTTGCTCTACATATACTTCTGCCCCTGTATGCTCAAATTCTAATTCGGATATAAATTGAGTTTTTGAATTGAAATTGTAACCCAAAAACATGACCATACGATGCACATCAAGCGTTCCGTTATTCCTGATGGTAGAACTCAATGGCTGATTATAATGCACTTCGCCATAGCCAGCTATCATCAGTTTTCCGTTACCCGCAAGCAAATTGTCTGCTGAATTTTCATACTTATTACTGAGTGTATCCGACTGAGCAACGACATTAAAATTAAAAATTGAAAGTAAAAGAATAACTGTAAAAATTGAATGTTTCATATCTGTTTTTTTTGTTGATTTATGACTGCAAAATTACTGCTTCATTCACTCAATCACAATCACTATAATTAGGTATTTTGTACCACAATATCACTATAAACAATGATAAAACCTTTAAAAAAGCAAATTCTTTTTAATTTCATCAATTTCCACCAGCTTATTTACAATGGCATAAATGGTAAGACCAGCCGTACTGTGAATCTCAAGTTTTTTGGCAATATTTCTTCTGTGAGAAATAACTGTATGTGCCGAAAGAAATAGTTCCTGAGCTATTTCCTTGTTGGTGAGTCCATTCACTACACAAATGACACTTTCTTTTTCCCGGATACTCAAAGCATTATTTTCATCCGAAATTTCGTCCAATGAAGACTTGGTCAATTTATCGAGCTTCTCTTTCAATAACTCTACACTATCGTAAATACTTATGGTGTCCGCATATCCTTTCAGCAAACTTTCATCAATGGCCGAATACAACAGAGCCATACAATGAAGTGCTGGATTTTGGGTTTCGGTTTTCAGTTTTGCAATATCATAATGCCCCCAAAATGAAGGGTTTATGATCAGAACATCAGGTTTGTGAAGACGTAAATAGGTATTGAGCGACTCGTTAGAAACTATCTCGAAAGGCTGAATTCGGTAATCGGGAATACGCCTCAATGCCACCGTAATGCCACTCCGGATAATGACCGACGGTTCTGCAATGGCTATTTTTAGAAGTTCATTGTCCATCATTGTGCAGCATTTAATTTTCTTTCGATGGCCTCCACAGCTGGAATGAAAAAATAATCTTCCACTTTATTGTGCGAAATAATATCAATTTCGCAAGATAAAATATCGAACAAAACCTCAGTAAGTAAATGATTACTACCTTTATCTGGGTAGTACTTTATGAGTATATTTTTAAGTTCCTCTAGTTTGGAGTCAATGTCGTTGTGTCGTTCCTGAAAAATAGCAATGCTGTAATTTGGATCCAACTTACCAGCTGCCAACATTTTAGCATATTTAAATACGGTGTCATTTTCGTACTCCATGTGTTTTTGTACTTCCGATACATATTCGTCGAAAAACTTCATGAAAATGAGGCCGTAAGGCAAATTTTGCGCGGGCTGATTCACAGCTTCTAGTAATTTGTTACGCAAAGAAGGTAGTTTAAAATCTAGAAAATAGTTATGTGCATTTTTTAAATAATCTACTACGGTATCAATGGAAATATTCTCATACGAATTCTCAATTTCAAAATTCTCTTCCGACAGAAAGTTGACTACAGCCAAAAAAGTATTACAATCTATCCCATTGGTTTGGCAAACTTCGCAAACTTTTTTATCACCAAAGCCTAAGTGTAAACCAAAACGACTAATAACCAGTAAAAGGGAATGATTTTCGTTAATCAAATCACTCATTTTGTGGTTAGCTGAAAATTTATGTTGCATCGATACTGAGTTTAAATTGAGCTACTTATTTGTGAATGAAAATATATTAGACCTGTTTGAAAAATTGCATCACTATTGAAATGTTTAATTATAAACTACAATCCGATTTTTCCTTCAGCGCACAGCCTGTACAGCCACCACATTTGTCGTTTGGTTTTGGCTTTCGTGTGAAAATCTTGTACATTTTTAGAGCAACTGTTCCAAAAACAAAGATTCCAATTAATATTACTATTATTTCTTGCATAGATTCCTAGCCCAAAATATGGGCTTAATTAGTAAAAATTCGATTTGTTGTTTTTTTATGTTCCAAATTACAGTTGATTATTAAAATTATCACCCAAAAATTTGAAACACTGCAAAGGCCACCAACCAAGCCAACGCCAAACTATATCCTGCTGCAAAAAATGCCCATCCCCAACTTTTCGTTTCATTTTTTATGGCTACTATTGTGGCCAAACAGGGAAAATAAATCAGCACAAAAAGCATTAATCCTAGTGAAATAACGGGCGTAAAAGAGGGTTCACCGTTGGGTTTTATTTCAGTTTGCAAGCGTTTGGATAAAGAAGCTGGGTCACCATTTGGGTCGCCCATGTACAACACACTGAGCGTGCTCACCACAATTTCTTTGGCTGCAACTCCCGATAGTAACGCCACACTAATTTTCCAATCGAAACCAAGCGGTGCTAGTGCCGGCTGTACAAAATGTCCAATTCTACCTATGTAGGAATTCTCTTGTTGTGCCATTTGTTCGGTTTCTGTTAGTTTGCCTATATTTCCGGGGCGAGGATAATAGCCTAAAAACCAAATTACTATAGAACCAATTAAAATTACCGTTCCCATTTTTTTGATATATTGCTCCCCTTTTTCCCAAGTGTGGCTTATCATCGATTTGAGAGTTGGGAAACGATATGGTGGCAATTCCATTACAAATGGCGTTTCATCTTTGTTGAAAAGAAAACGTTTGAAAAGTCGTGCCAAAATTACCGCCAACGTGATACCGGTAGCATAAATTCCAAACAAAACCAAGCCGGCATAATTGGGAAAAAACGAACCTGCCAACAACAAATAAACTGGCAAACGAGCACTGCAAGACATGAGCGGATTAATCAAAATGGTAATCATGCGGCTGTTTTTATTCTCTATGGTTCGCGTGGCCAAAATAGCGGGCACGTTGCATCCAAAACCCATGATTAGCGGAATGAACGATTTGCCGTGCAATCCCATTTTATGCATTACTTTGTCCATGATAAAGGCTGCACGGGCCATGTAGCCAGTATCTTCCATGAGCGAAATGAAGAAATATAGTATCAAAATGTTGGGTAAAAAAACAATAACGCCACCTACACCTCCAATAATACCTTGTACCAATAAATCGCGTAATGAACCTTCGACCATGGCACCTTGCACAAAATTGCTCAACAAGCCAACACCAGCGTCAATCCAGTCCATAGGATACTTTCCGAGCGAAAATGTGGACTGAAACATAATGTAAATGAACAACATGAAAATGGGGTAACCCAAGTATTTATTTGTTACCAAAGCATCAATGCGAGAGGTGTTTTTATGCTTGTGCTTTTGTTTGCCGTCTTGCAATGTTTCTTTAAGCGCACCCGATATAAAACCATATTTGGCGTCCGTTATGGCCGATTCGGCTGTTTCTTTCAATTCTTTTTTAATGTGTAATGCCTCGGCATCACGTAATTTCTTAATTTCCGCCGCATTGGGCAGTGTGTTTATTATTGCTTCTACTTCCTTGTCGTTTTCGAGTAGTTTTATGGCCAAAAAACGAGTTGAATACAAGTCGCGCAAAGTGGAATTAAGTGCAATGGGCACTTTTAATCGCTGAATACTTTTTTCTATCTCCGAACCGTGATTGATATGGATATGTCGTACCGTTTCATGCACTTTATGCATGCCCACAAAATCGGAAGCAGTATGTTTTACACCATGCTGGTGATGTATTTGTATTTTGTGATGATAGTCATCCACCAACAAATCGTCTTTTATTGACGGAATCAAAATCCCTTCTGGACTCACAATGTCACTTCCTTCGTACAGTTTTATAATGGTTCTGAATAGCTCATCAATGCCTATTTTTCTTTTAGCAACTGTAGGTAAAAACGGAATTCCGAGCAATTTTCCCAACATTTGATAATCCAATTTATCGCCACTTTGCACAAACTCATCATACATATTCAGTGCCACAATGGTACGCACATTCATATCAATAAGTTGTGTAGTGAGGTATAAATTGCGCTCTAAATTGGTGCTATCTACCACATTTAGAATCACATCCGGCATTTTTTCAGAAATATAACCTCGTACGTATTTCTCTTCGGGCGAATAGGCCGATAGAGAATAGGTGCCTGGCAAATCGACAAGAGTAAAAGTATAACCATCAAAGTCAAAAACACCTTCTTTTGCATCCACCGTTACGCCGCTGTAATTGCCAACATGTTCATGCGCACCCGACGCAAAATTAAACAGCGTAGTTTTTCCACAATTGGGATTTCCAACTAATGCCACCGAGATGTGTTTACGTTGATTCAATGCCATTCGGCGCACCTCTTCTTCGTCAATCAAACCACTTTGATCTTCAATATTTACATTTATCAACAGGGCTTCTGCCTCACTCATTACTTCTATTAGTGCGGCTTCGCTTCTACGCAATGAAACCTCGTAGCCCATTACACGGTATTTTATAGGGTCGTTCAGAGGTGCGTTTAAAATAGACTGCACCACTTTTCCCTTCACAAAGCCCATTTCTACAATGCGTTTTCGAAAACCACCATGCCCCATCACTTTCACAATGGAAGCCTTTTCACCTGTTTTAAGTTCGGATAATTTCAACTGAATCTGTTTTTAGTATTTGTAGCACAAAGATACTTTATCTATAATGATTCTAAAGACTGAAAGTTCAAAAAAAAGAGTTTTAAGTGAGGTTTTAAGAGTTTTTTTTATCAAAATACAGGCAAAGTAAAATGATGTTTATTGATTTTTTAATTATGTAACTAATACTCCAATAAAACGAGTAAATGAAGCAGATTGAGGTAATTTTAAATTTTGGCTAGAGTAGCTTGTTTTGTACAGCTAAACTACTTTTTTTTATACACCGTTTTTTTAGTTAGATTTTTTTTTGGGGGGATATTTGTTTTATTGGATTGCTCAAAAATAAATAATAATGTTCTCAAAAATAAAGTATAGAATCGCATCCGAATTTACAAGGCTGTTGCAGATTGTAGGTGATTGAACTGATTTTAAAAAGAATAAGAAAAACTACAATTTATAATTTCGCTTTTAATTTGTACATTTGCGGTTTATTAAATCAATAAACGCATGAATTATTTTCTTGTAGCCATTCAATTTGGTGGCATTTTACTTTTTGGTTTAACAGGTAGTGTTGTTCCTTATAAAACACATCTATTAGTCCTCGAATTAAGTGCTATTGCATTAGGAATATGGGCTATATTGGTAATGAAATTGCATACATTATCTATACTTCCAACAATAAAAAAAGGCGGTCAACTCTGTACCTCAGGACCCTATCGAATTTTAAGGCATCCAATGTACACAGCTGTTTTAATGTTGCTCCTAGCTCTTTTACTTAACAGCTTTTCTATTTTTCGGTTAATCGTTTTTTTGATTGTATTAATCAATTTGATAATCAAAATGAATGTAGAGGAAAAAATGCTTGTTGCACACTATTCTGATTATAAGGAATATATGGCAAATACAAAACGAATAATACCGTTTCTATATTAAATTGACTATAAGCTTTTGTTCCCATTGAAAATGATTCAATTGATATAACTATAAATCAGATTCTATAAAGATATACTCCTTTTAAAGTCAATATAATCTAGTTCAATGGCAACCGCCTCAAATGACAAAGCCTTGGGTCGATCAAAAAGTAGAAACAGCATTTTGAAAGTGTAATATAGATTTGTTCAAGTTAGAAATTACTACGCAATTTATCAAACAATTTCCATAATTTGCAAATTTTTAAATTCAATTTCATCCAGATTACCAAAACTTAATCCTTGTAAATTACCTGAGACGTACGCTGCGCCTCTCTGTTAATGTAAATGATTAACAATTATTGATTCGATTATTTGATTCTTTTTTCGTTATTTGCATTCAAAAATCTTATCTTTGCACTTCAAAATATTAAAAACCATTTGTAAGGTTCAAAAACGTATGATTAAAATAACATTCCCCGACGGTTCGGTACGCGAATTTGCCAAAGGCATTACCGGACTTCAATTGGCTGAAAGTATCAGCTCTCGCCTAGCACAAGAAGTGCTAGCCATTAGTGTAAACGACCAAATTTGGGATCTTACACGCCCTATCGAAACAGACAGTAGTATCCGATTGCACAAATGGGACGACGAAGAAGCCAAACATGCTTTCTGGCATAGCTCTTCGCACTTGATGGCCGAAGCATTGCAGGAATTGTATCCTGGCATCAAATTCGGCATCGGGCCTGCTATCGAAAACGGTTTTTACTACGATGTGGATCCAGGCGAAGTAACGATTAAAGAAACTGATTTGCCAGTTATCGAAGCTAAAATGCAGGAATTGGTAACTCGTAAATCAGCCATTGTTCGCACCGATATTAGCAAAGAAGATGCCATGAAACGTTTTGGCGATATTGGCGAAGTGTATAAAACAGAAATGATTAACGACCTTGCGGACGGAACAATTACTCTGTATTCGCAAGGTAATTTTACCGACCTTTGTCGTGGACCACACTTGCCGACTACGGCCGACATCAAAGCGATTAAAGTACTTAGCGTGGCGGGTGCATACTGGCGCGGTGACGAAAAACGCAAACAATTAACGCGTATTTACGGCATCACTTTCCCTAAAAAGAAAATGCTGGACGAATACTTGGTTTTGTTGGAAGAAGCAAAAAAACGTGACCACCGCAAAATTGGTAAAGAGCTGGAATTATTCATGTTTTCCGAAAAAGTAGGAAAAGGACTACCCATGTGGTTGCCCCGAGGAACATCATTGCGCTTGCGTTTGGAAGATTTTTTGAAAAAAATTCAACGTCAATACGATTACGAACAAGTAATGACTCCACACATCGGTAACAAGCAATTGTACATTACCTCAGGTCATTACGCCAAATATGGCAAAGATTCATTCCAACCAATTCATACGCCCGAAGAAGGTGAAGAGTATTTGTTGAAACCGATGAATTGCCCACATCACTGCGAAATTTATAAGTTCAAACCCCGTTCGTACAAAGACCTTCCAATTCGTTTGGCCGAGTTTGGAACCGTTTATCGCTACGAGCAAAGTGGTGAATTACATGGATTAACCCGTGTGAGAAGCTTTACACAGGATGATGCGCATATTTTCTGTCGGCCCGACCAAGTGAAAGAGGAGTTTTTGAAGGTAATGGATATTATCTCTATTATTTTCAAAGCATTGGCATTTGAAAATTTTGAAGCTCAAATTTCATTGCGTGACCCAAATAACAAAGAGAAATACATTGGCTCCGATGAAAACTGGGAAAAAGCAGAGCAAGCTATTGTTGAAGTGTGTGCCGAAAAAGGGTTGAAAGCCAAAGTTGAAACTGGCGAAGCTGCATTCTACGGACCAAAACTCGACTTTATGGTGCGCGATGCCATCGGCCGCAAGTGGCAGTTAGGAACTATTCAGGTGGATTATAATTTGCCCGAACGTTTTGAGTTGGAATATACGGGCGAGGACAATCAGAAACACCGTCCTGTAATGATTCACCGTGCGCCGTTTGGTTCTATGGAGCGTTTTGTGGCAGTACTTATCGAACATACTGCCGGTAAATTTCCATTGTGGTTAACACCCGATCAAGTGGTGATTTTGCCTATCAGCGAGAAATTCAATGAATACGCTTTTCAGATTGCAAAAGACATGAATGCACAAGATATTCGTGTGCAAGTGGATGACCGCAACGAAAAAATCGGTCGAAAAATCCGTGATAACGAGTTAAAACGTATTCCTTACATGTTGGTTGTGGGTGAAAAAGAAGCCGAAAACGGTGAAGTTTCAGTACGCCGACAAGGCGAAGGTGACAAAGGCAGCATGAAAGTGGCTGACTTTGCAAAACTGATTACCGATGAGGTGAATAGTTTGGTGAATCAATATAATAGCTAGTGATGTGTTAGTTTGAAGTCCCGATTGCTATCGGAATGAAGATTTTAAAATTCTGTGCATCAATAACTTAATAAACAATCAATTCGTCATTAATTGCATAAAATTACACTAGTTGGCAGTTGATAATTTACTGTTGACAAGTTGACAATAAAAAGCGCAAATCGAGTAAATCGGTTCGCGCTTTTTTGATAACTTATTTTTCAATTTGGATTTTTTTTTGAATAATACGCTAATATCTTTCAAAATACCAGCTTTTTAATGAGCTCTCTTCCAGATAAATAGTTGGGGCGTTTTGGTTACTCAATATTGTATATAAATCTGTTTTCCTTCTTATCGTTAGTATAATTAGCCAATAAATTTCTAGCGTTTGGTTTCTAGGTATTTTTCCCAGCTTCCCAAATGTGTTATTTCTCGAGCATCTTTCAGTGCGTAAGCTTCACACAGAAAGGAAGTTACTCTTTCGCCACTCTCCAATGTTATTTTTCCAAAACAAAGCGGTTCGCCAATCTTGTTTATAAAACCACCCAATTTATCTGCTGGCACTTTCCAAATTTCCACTTCAATTTTTCCGCCATTTTCTGTGTCTTTTAGCAATCCAGGTCGGAGTGGAGTTAAATATTCCAAAGCAAAAAAATGATAATCGGCTGTGGTAAAGGTGGTTTCTTTATACACTGCATTTATATCAGTGAGCTGGAAATTTAAACTTCCACTTTGTTTGTGTGCTCCACATACTGCCAAATCAATATATTCTATGCTTTCCGACCAACTCAAAAGCTCCTTTGAAAGCATATCTTCGGCTAGTTTTAGTAAATTTATATCATTAAATGCTGGTGCAAAAACAGTAACCCCAAATGGAATATTATCTTTGGTAATGGTTACCGGAAGGGCAAGCGCCGCACAATCCAGTAAATTCATAAAGTTAGTATAGTAACCCAAATTGGAGTTAAGCAATAGTGGTTCATTGTTTACCTCCTCCACCTTGTAAATTGTTCCAACAGTGGGCATTAAGAATGCAGCAAACTTCTTGGCATATTGCTCAAATACTTTTCTGAACATTTTAAGCTTATATTCTGAATCAAAATATCCTTTGGCAGTAGCATTTTTTCCGCCCAAAATTATCTCTTTGGTGATGGGGAAAACTGCTTCTTTATTTTGTTCAATAAATTCACCAACAGCATGATACCTTTCGGCCACCCAAGGTCCATCGTATAATAATTTGGCAGCATCAAACATCGGAGAAAAATCAATTTCCTCTATGCTGTAACCATTTTTCTTCATTTTTTGTACCTGTTTTTCAAAAGCATTTTCAAACTCGGCGTTACCAAAAAACGTTAGATTTTCTTTTATCGGTATAGCTAGTTTTACTGTCTTGAAAGCTGGCAATTGATGATTTTCTCTACAGTACGCATCTTTGCTATCGTACTGACTGATAATGTTTAGCACAGCAGAAGCCTCGTTCAAGTTGGTCGCAAAAATAGAAATGCAATCCAACGATTTGCATGCGGGCACTACTCCTGAGTTCGACACAATGCCACGTGTTGGTTTTACGCCTACCAAGTTTTGAAAAGCAGCTGGCACTCTGCCCGAACCCGCAGTGTCCGTTCCCAATGAAAATGGAACGTAGCCAGCAGTGATGGCGCTTGCCGAGCCCGAACTAGAGCCGCCTGGAATATAGTCGGAATTGTAATAATTTTTGGCAACTCCATAAGGCGAACGCGTGCCTACCAACCCAGTGGCAAATTGATCCATATTTGTTTTACCAATGCATATTGCACCCGCTGCCTCCAATAATTGCACTGCGAAGGCCGAAACTTCTGGGCTGTAACTATATACTTCACATCCCGCAGTGGTGATAAAACCTTGCACATCAATGTTATCTTTTACTGCAAACGGAATTCCCAAAAGTGGGTAATCGGATTCAGAAAGTCCCTCAATGGCATTAATTTTTAATTCCAATTCATCAACCCCCAAAGCCGAAATAAATATACATTCGTCTTTGAGCTTTGATAATAGCTTTTTCTGATTGTTTAAAAGTGTGTTCTTATAAACTGTAAAATCAGATTTTAAAAGTGTTTTAATACCTTCTATTTTCATACCAAAGCCTCCTCAATTGCAAAAATCACATCGCCAGCAGTAATTTCTTTTCCATTGGCACAATGTTGTGATTTGATGATGCCATCGGTATGGCTTTCGATGGTTATTTCCATTTTCATACTTTCCAAAATGACAAGTGGTTGCCCTTTTATTACCTTATCACCTTCATTTACAAGCATTTTCCAAAGAATACCTGATATGGGTGAAATGATTGGCTCCAAGCCTTCTGCAACTTCATTGTATGGTTCAGTGGACTGGTTTAGAACATCTTGCGTAAAATTCAGTCTGCCAGTTTGTATCCAATCATTTTTTTCTGCTTCAAAAGCCAGCTTCTGACTTTGTTTGAATGTATCAATTTCAATACTATTATTTAATAGAAATTGCTTGTACTCTTTCAAACTAAATGTTGTTTCTTCGATGTTTAATGGATATTGTCCTTGCGGAAAATCTCTTCTTATTTTTAATAATTCGTCAGCCGTTACAGGAAAGAATTTTATTTGGTCGAAAAATCGTAACAAATAGGGTTTTTCTTCCGAGAAAAGTTCGCCCTTGGTGTAGGTATTCCACATTTGGAGCGTTCTTCCGCAAAGTTGGTAGCCACCAGGGCCTTCCATACCATAAACACACATGTATGCACCACCAATTCCCACAGCGTTTTCGGGTGTCCAAGTTCTAGCAGGGTTGTATTTTGTGGTTACCAATCGTTGTCTAGGGTCTAATGGAGTAGCTACCGGCGCACCCAAATATACATCTCCCAAGCCCATTACCAAGTAGTTAGCATTGTACAAAACATTTTTTACCTGATCGGTGGATTCCAATCCATTAATTCGGCGAATAAATTCGATGTTATCTGGACACCACGGCGCATCTGGTCTCACCGTAGTTTGGTATTTTTCCATGGCCAATTTTGCTTGCGGATCGTTCCAGCTCAAAGGCAGATACACAATTCTTGATGGCACCACAATGTCATCGCCGTTTTTCAGTTCGTTTAGTGTAGTTTCTACTTTGCTCAAAAGCGCTTCACGATTAATTATCAAAGGATTGAAATGAATTTGCAACGAACGTATTCCTGGTGTCAAATCAATGATTCCGTGCAAATTATCTTCATTAATTGATTCGTACAACTTATGAATAATTAATCGTAATTCAATGTCAAGTTCAAGCTTTCCAATCTCAATTAATATGTTTTCATCACCCGCTTGTCTTATCAATACTGAATGCTCTTCAAATTTATATTCAGCCAAAATGGGCGTTACTGCTGAAATATCCTGACTTCCGAAACTCGAAATTTCGCCTTTTAAAGTGCTAATAAACTGATTTTGTTCCTTTTCTTTTTCTAGGGCTTGTTCGAAAGTAACTACATTAAATCGTATTTTAGAATTCACAGAAAGTTGTCCCATTTTCCAAAGGTCGGCCTTAATGATGGTAAACGGACACACAAAACCACCCAAACTTGGCCCGTCGGGACCCAAAATAATAGGCATGTCGCCCGTAAAGTCAATAGCACCAATGGCATAAGCATTGTCGTGGATATTTGATGGATGCAAACCAGCCTCGCCGCCATCCGTGCGTGCCCATTTGGGCGAAGGACCAATAAGTCGCACTCCGGTTCGCGAAGAGTTGAAATGTACTGTCCATGTTGCTTCCAAAAATTCGGTTACACTTTCGGGCATAAAAAATTCTGGAGAGCCGTGAGGACCGTACATAACATCAATGCTAACAGCTTCTTCTAGTGGTGGATATGTAATTTGCTCCATGAAATTTTGGCCACTTGTTTCATTTAACCTTATCACATCGCCTGTTCTAAGCGTTCTGCCGCAATGCCCACCAAATGCACCGAGTGAAAAAGTAGATTTACTGCCCAAATAATCAGATTGATTGATGCCTCCGCCAAAAAGTAGGTAGCTTCTTTGACCCGCATCTTTTATTTTTCCAACGGATAATACATCTCCTTTTTGGGCTGTGTAAACAGTATAAGTTGCTAATTTATTGGCTTTTAATTCAATTTCAATTTGCGCACCGGTAATCACAAATCGAGTGTCGGTTCTAAATGTAATTTTTGGTCCAATGGCTGTAATTTCTAGTCCGGCAGCACCTTCAGTGTTTCCCAGCATTTTATTTCCAATCCTAAATGATAGGTTATCCATTGGTCCTGAAGGCGGTATGCCCACTTGCCAATAGCCTATTCTGCCTGGAAAATCCTGAATGGTGGTAAAAGTGCCTGGCGATACAATGTCAAAAGCATTGCTTGTATAGTTAAAGCCTTCAAGAAATTTGGTGGAAAGATTTCCGTCCGCAAAATTTTGGTCTTTTACAATGTTTCTGAGAAATTCTAAATTTGTTTCTACGCCTTCCAATTTTGTGGCCGATAAAACCTGCACTGCTTTATTTACACATTCGGCTCGGTTAGTAGCTGTAACCACAATTTTGGCCAGCAGTGGGTCAAAAAATGGAGAAACTTCTGCTCCTTCGCTAATCCAAGTATCGACTCTTGCCTCCGATGGGAAAATTAATTTTGTAATAATTCCTGTGGATGGCATGTAGTTTTTGTAAGGATCCTCGGCATAAAGTCTGAATTGCATCGACGCACCCTGAGAAACTGGATTTTCGGGAAATTCATAGCGTCCTTCTTGCAGCAAAATCATGGCTT
>JAIFKQ010000002.1:0-11338 GCA_020049515.1 Paludibacter sp.
AGATAATTCCGGTATTATCTTTATATAGGTTGATGGCCGTTGATGGCGTAAAGCTCTTAGGGTCATTCACATCGTTGGTATAGAGCTGTACCTGATCCGAATTTTGCGTGTTTACTATGGCCAGGGAATGCCCTTGACAGACCCAAAGTTGGTGCTTGCCTACCGCAACTATAGATGAAACATAGGTCTCTAACAAAGGATGTTTTATGCGTGTAAACTTTTCGCTTCGTGGTTCGAATTTACACAATCCAGCCTCAGCGGTACCCATCCACAACTGCTTGTTGTTGTCTTCGCAGATAGAAATGACCGTGTTATCTGGCAAACTACTTGGATTTGCGGCAGTATAGCAATATAACTTGACGCTCTTTCGTTGAGCGTCGATTTGAATAACTCCACCGCCCCAAGTGAGTATCCATAGGTTTTTACTTGAGTCTTCATAGATCCTGACAATGGCTTTCCCCCCAACCTGTTTTTCGATTTCCTTGTTAATGGCCAGGGCTACTTTTTGACCAGTTCTTGGATTCAATAGCTTGAGGCCATTTTCAGTGCCGACCCACAAAAAACCCTTCGAGTCCACGAATAAACAAAAAATCTTGTTGCTCGCTCTCGTTTTGGATCTCAGGATATCGTTGTAGTGCATAAAGGTGTCCGTTTCCCTTTCAAATCTACTTAATCCGGCATCAGTAGCTATCCACAACTTTCCCTGGTGATCTTCAACAATCGATGAAATAATATCCCCGCCAATACTTTGGGGGTTACCAAGCTCATTTCTATACACTCTGAAACGGGATCCATCGTACCTGTTTAACCCATCGCGGGATCCAAACCAAAGATACCCTTTTGCACAATCCATCGTTCATAGACAGGTTGTAAAAGCTGGCGCTGTTGTTTTGAGAAAACAATAGGGTGGAAAGTAACAAAAAGAGGAGTGAGAAATTCGTTTTCATAAGCGTAAGCTATGTTTGTAAATTTGCCAAAAAATGCCCTGTGATGTACTCGAACACAACTACTCGACACGTTAGCGGTTGAACGCTACAAACTGAAGTGCATCAGCCGATTTTTGTTTTGTATAAAATTAGATTGAAGTATTGTATAGGAGATGTTAAAGTTACACAAGGGACAAGGGACATTCTGTCGCTTAAAAAAAAAGAGTTTTAAGCATCTCGGTTATCGTGGAAGGAAACCGCCTGCCCCCTCAAACTAAGCGTCAAACTAAGCTTCATCTTCCTAGTGTCTTAAAAAAATAATTGTTATTTTAAAATAGGAGAAAAATAATTATATCCGAGACTTTATTTACGCCATTGGCACCAACTATCATGTGCTTGTGGTTGGTTTCTCGATAGCTATCCAGAAACCCAAGCATAGATTACCAAACCTTCTGTTGATGACAATATCACATAAACTTTACGAGTAAAAATATCTATCCACTTCAGCATCTAAAAAGTTACATAGTGCAACGCAACTTGTTCTACTATTTTAAAACCTGTGCTCTTGATAGTATTGTTTTGGTTTATAACGTCACAAATGTAATACTTTTAGTTGGATAATAAATAAAAAGAAATGACACAAAAACTTGTGTCATTTCTTCTGGAAAGTGGGAGCTTTCCTTCTCGATACGCTTTTATTCTATTGTGCAGCTAGCTTGTTAATCAGTGGGTTAGCATACATTTCGAGGAGTTTTGCCCAGATGTACTTTTCGTCTTTATTCTCTATTTCAATTTTGGCCATTTGTTTAATCAAGTAACGTTCAAAATCAAGTTTTTCTATAGTAGTGTACTCATGCACAAATCGATCTTCATTTTTAAGCAAATCATAAGCTATTTTATTGTTGGCAAAAATAGTATAATTGGCATGAATCCGTTTGTCAATCAGTTCGGCAGTACGCGTAATTTGTTCGTTCCTATTACTTGTTTCGTTGGAAATTCGCTCCAAATCTTCTTTTAAGTCGCCCGATAATTCGTAAACCACTTTGCCTTTGAAGCCCATTACGCCAGTTTCCATATTCACTAGGTCGTCTTGTGGGTTTTTTTTGAAATCAGGATTGTCTCTACGCAGTTGAAACTCTTTCGCTTTCAAAAAATCGCAGGGGTCATATTCGTAGGAGATTGTTGTAGGGCAAATGTTTAGATTCGATAAATTTTCTGTAAAACTTCCGCTTCCGTTCATGTTGAACATTTTCAACAAGCTCTCCTGGGTTCTATCATTAGAATCTTTCGCGCGTCCTTCGCGTTGTGCTATCCAGATAGATTGTTTTTTATCCACAATAGTATGTTTAATGTACGCTGCTAGTTTTTGCGAACTTTCCAATACTTGACGGGCACTTAACCCCCGCTTTACGATAAAACTTTTATTTACCCGTACCAAATCTTCAATCCATGGAAATATCAACAAATTATCGCCAATGGCAATTTCCACTGTGTCCATGTCGTTTTCTAGCAGCACTTTACAGAGCAAAGCGGAGTCTAGTACAATGTCCCGATGGTTGGAAATATACAGATATGCCTTTGATTTGTCTATGTTATTTAATCCATTTAGCTTTATGCCTTGAGTCATATTTGCTTCTAAATATTGTAGAAACGGATATACCAGGCCCTTTTGAAAATCTAAATTAGATTGAAAACTCATCAGCTTTTGCTTAATCAACTCTTTTGGCAACAGCGGATAAATGGTACTCAGCACCTTCATGAACTGCTTTTCGTTACTTAAACGCTCCAATACTTCATGTACTTCTCCGTTGTTATAACAACGAATATCTTCGAAATTAAATTCCATGGCTTTATATTTTTGTTCACCTTTTTGGTGATATGAATTTTGTTAACTGGTATGCAATTTTAAATCAATCCCAAGCTTGTATTTCAACACGTTTAATATAGTACTTTCCCCCCAGGTAGTATAGGGGCTAAATCATTTGAGTTTTCAACAATTGAGGTCTAAAAAGTTACTCGAAATAGGTTAATGTAAAACCCCTATTCTTACGAACTGCCTCACTGATAATACTTTGGATATTGATTGGCAGAATATACACAGGCTTTGCCAAACGGCATGTTTTTTATTTGCAAATGCCATCAATACCAAAATGTAAAATCAGTTGAAAAACAACAAGCTCAAATATATAAATACTGCCGGTGCGGCCAGTAGCATACTATCAAAACGGTCGAGAAGCCCACCGTGTCCAGGCATAAAGTTTCCCGAATCTTTTACGCCAATAGTTCTTTTTAGAAGCGATTCATTTAAGTCTCCAAAAGTGCTAAATAGTACAATTATTTCTGAAATGACTATCCAATTGATCAGGCTAATTTCCACAGGTATAAGTTGTGAAAAAACATACCCAGAGAGTAATGCAAACAATGCACCTCCAATAAAACCTTCCCACGATTTTTTTGGCGAAATACGCTTGAATAGTCGATGTTTGCCAAAATTCACACCAGTTAAATACGCCCCAGTATCATTCACCCAAATAGTAATAAATACTGATAATAGAATGAACGGTTGATAATTATGTATGAACAATATGAAATTCAACAAAGAAAATGGCAGTGCTATAATAGCTTGACCTAGAAAGAAATACGCCCAATTGTGAATGGCATTGTTTTTTCTGCGGTATAACTCTGAAGTTACAATGGCAATTAAATAAACACCGTATAATAGAAATACGATAGAGGGTAACCGGTCGGATGCATATAAAAATGAACAAATAAATAACAATACACCTCCTAGCATGGAAGCCCATTTATTCACATTTACATCTGCATTATTATTGGTTATTTTATGAAATTCGTACAAAGAAAAACCACTTATAAGGGCAAATACGACCGCAAATACATATTGATTTAGCAGTATAGCACCAATAATTATTAGCACAAAAAGTGCTCCGCTTAGTGTCCGTTTTATTAAGTTGTTCATAAATATGAATAAGTAAATAGTAATCCTGTGTGTGATTTCATAGGGTTAATTATATATTTATTGTATTTTCGAATAGTGGAAATTTAATAAATATACTGATTGCTAGCATTTTAAATTTAAGCAGTAAATTTAAAATGTTTTTTGCGTAAGTAATTAGTTGGGATTAACCTTACACGATTTTTAAATAACTTCAGTAGTTAGTTCGTTTTGAGCAATTTCATAATCTCATCCAACTTGGGCGATAAAATTATTTCTGTTCTTCTGTTGCTCGCTCTGCCTTCGGGAGTAGAATTTGAAGATCTAGGTGAAAATTCGCCTTTGCCCGATGCCGTAAGTCTTGTTGGAACCATTTTATAATCTATCGTTAAAATGCGTACAATAGAAGTGGCACGTGCCACACTTAAATCCCAATTGTCTTTAAAAACGGCTGTTTTGATTGGAATACTGTCAGTGTGTCCTTCTATTAAAACGTCAATATCACTGTTTTTCTGGAGCACCTCGGCCAAAACCTTTATTGCTTCTACCCCTTTGTCTTCGATGGCTGCGCTACCCGATTTAAATAACAATTTGTCTGATAATGAAACATATACCTTTCCATTTTTCACTTCTACCGATAGCTCGTCAGATTTAAAGCCTAGCAATGCATTGCGTAAAATATCATTCAATCGTCGGGTAATGGAGTCTTGCTGTGACACCACTTTTTGCAAATCAGACAATGCTTTCTCCCTTTCAATAAGTAACCGTTCTTTGTTGGTTAATTCATCCGATTTTTGTTTTAAAGCCAAACTGAATTGTTCCGATTGTGATAGGTTTTTATTAGAAAGATTAACGAATTGTTTGTTGAGTTTTTTAATCTCTGTTTCTAGCACGGCAGTATCCACTTTCAGGCTTGCAATTTCGTTGTCGCGTTCTACCAATGTTTTGCAGAGTGAATCCCGTTCATCTATCACTGTGAGGATGTTTTTTGGCAAAAAAAGTTTCTTAGCCGGTTTTTGTTCCCCGCATTTGTAAATAGGTTTGCACGATGACAAATTAAACACCAACGAGAGGGTAATGAGTCCAAAAAGTATCTTTTTCATATTTTTTTAATTGTATGGATTTACTGGAATTTGAGTTGAGTAATTATTATTATCAGTGTTTATTGCTTGAATAGATATATAATTAATTATAAGAGGTTTAGTGCTAAGTACATTGACAAATTCAAAACCCTCCGGGATAGCTATTATTCGGGGTAAATACCCTTTGTATCAAAGTCGCGAATGTTAATTTGTCTTGTTTTTATCACATAAAACATTTAGCAAATATAAACTACATTGTACTTATTGGATAAATCAATGGTTCGTTATAAAAGTGCATATTGTGTTTAAATACACGAACTTACTTTTTTTTAATGGGTATAATCTCATTTCAAATAAAAGGTTAACGCAATCCACGATAGCCATCGGGACGCAATCCCGGTAGCTATCGTGGATTTAAATTTCTTATATTCAGCAACAAGAGAAAGAACGCTAACGGAGTATTCCGACGTGCCAACTTGACGGTATGAAATATCCCGAGAAGTGGGAGACAAAAACTTTCAGTTTTTCAAATACCTTTTTTCCTTTTTTCTTTCCCTTTAAACTCACAAAATCCAATTTTCATCTCCCTTGGGAGAGTGTGTTCAGCGGACGGTTGAGGCCGGGGAAAGTCCCTAGCATGTCCCGATTTATAGGGTAAGGGGGATAGGATTCGCAACTACCGATAAATCGTTATGTTCCATTTGCGACTTAGCTGCTTAGCGCTCAAAAAAATCTTTTTTTATAACGAATCATAGTAAATAATACTTACTAGTTTTATTATAGAAAAGCAAAACAAATCAATCAAAAATACTTTAGTTTTATTACAGCATATCATTGCACAAAGGTAACAAAATTTTATACTTTGGATAGTAAAACTATAAATTCTTTTGGTCCATGTGCCCCCAAAACGAGTGTTTTTTCAATATCGGCCGTTCTGCTAGGCCCGGTAATGGTGGAGATTATGGAGGGTAGGCTATGGTTGTATTTTTTTTGTATGGCCACTAGTGCATCTTCGGGATAATCAACAAGCTGTGATACATTGGCTATTACAAAATGAATGGGCGGAAAAACGTTCATTTGCCGTCCCGATGGTGAAGCCGATGAAATGAGTACGCTCCCTGTGCGAGCCACCAAAAATTCACACTCTGTAATGCCAGCCTCCATGTTTATAAATTCCACTTCGTCGTTGCAGTAGTTTATGTTGGTTATTGCTAAGTTATTAGCAATTGAGCTGTCTCTACAAAAAAGAGTTGAAATACCTTTTTCAAGTAAAACTACCTTCAGTTTGTCAAACAAATCTACGCTATTCTCACACAGTATAAACTGTCCGCTAATGGCTTCGAGTTCGTTTTTAAAACAAGTTACTGCGTCTGGCTCAATGGCTTTGTAAATGATTTCAGCGCCCACTTCAGCTGTATCAATACAAGCAAGCCGCCTTTGTGAGGCGGCTGCTATGGATTGTAAAATATGTTGACGTGATGAATTAGTTGGCATTTTTCTTCCGTTTTTCTTCTGTTGTTTTTTCAGGAATAGCCGTTTGTTCATCGGCTATTTCAGGAATTTCTACCACTTCAGGATTTTGAGCCATTAACTCATCATTTCTTGAAGTCCAAGGCCTTTTGCCAAATATTTTTTCCAAATCTTCGGCAAAAATAACTTCTTTTTCAATAAGGAATTCAGCCAGTTTATTGTGCCCCTCTGCATTATCTTTCAAAATTTTTATGGCACGTTCATATTCATCGGCTACTATTTTCTTGGCTTCAGAATCTATTAGCTCGGCTGTTTTTTCGCTGTATGGTTTCGTAAATCCGTAATCAGAATTGCCCGAAGAATCATAATAGCTCATGTTGGCCAATTTGTCACTCATTCCAAAGTAAGCTACCATAGCGTAAGCCCGTTTGGTAACACGTTCCAAATCATTAATTGCGCCGGTTGACATTTGTTTCAAAAAGACTTCTTCGGCAGCGCGTCCGCCCAGCGTAGAGCACATTTCATCAAGCATGTGTTCCTTATTGGTCAGTTGGCGTTCTTCAGGTAGATACCAAGCTGCTCCCAGTGCTTCTCCACGTGGCACAATGGTTACTTTTACCAACGGATTGGCATGTTCCAACATCCAACTTATGGTGGCGTGTCCAGCCTCGTGATAGGCAATCGATTTCTTCTCGGCAATAGTGGTGATTTTAGTTTTCTTTTCCAAACCGCCTACAATTCTATCTACCGCATCCATAAAGTCTTGTTTTTCAACAAAGGACTTATTTTTTCTGGCTGCTATCAAGGCAGCTTCGTTACACACATTGGCAATATCGGCACCCGAGAAACCAGGAGTTTGACGAGCCAAGAAATTCACATCTACAGATTCGTTTATTTTAATGGGACGAAGGTGGACGTTGAAAATCTGCTTGCGTTCATGAATATCAGGCAAATCAACGTGAATTTGGCGGTCGAAACGCCCTGCACGTAATAATGCTTTGTCCAGAATATCCGCCCGATTGGTAGCTGCCAAAATGATAACCCCACTGTTAGACCCAAAACCATCCATTTCGGTCAATAATTGATTCAAGGTGTTTTCGCGCTCATCGTTGCTGCCCATGTTTGGGTTTTTGCCACGGGCACGACCTACAGCATCTATTTCGTCGATAAAAATGATACAAGGCGCTTTTTCTTTTGCTTGGCGAAACAAATCACGTACCCGAGAAGCTCCAACTCCAACAAACATTTCTACAAAGTCCGAACCCGACATTGAAAAGAATGGAACGTCAGCTTCGCCAGCCACGGCTTTTGCCAGCAATGTTTTTCCAGTTCCAGGAGGGCCTACCAATAATGCTCCTTTGGGAATTTTACCACCAAGCTCTGTATATTTTGACGGACTTTTTAAGAAAGCAACAATTTCTTCAATTTCCTGTTTTGCTTCAGCCAAACCAGCCACATCTTTAAACGTAATTTTGTTGGTGGTATCACCTTTGTCAAATAGTTGAGCTTTTGATTTGCCCACATTGAAGATGCCACCACCGCCACCGCCGCCCATTTGACCAGACATACGGCGATTCATAAATACAAAAAATAAAATCAACAACAAAAATGGCAATATGCTGTAAAGGAAAACATCAATGTAGTTTCTGCTTTCTTTGTATTCCACACTTCCTTTGAAGCCGTATTTTTCTTCGGCAACTTGTATGAATTTCGAAAACTCATCCGCGGGCACGCTAACCGTAATCATCCGCTCTTTTTCGTATAATTTGAAGTCTTTTCCAAATACATTTTTTAAAGAATCCTTGATTATTTGAGCTTCTAAGGAGCTTTTGGCGGAATAGACATCAATCTTTTCAACCATTCCTTTTTTTACATATTCTTTAAATGTAGAATACTTTACTTCTTTTACAGGAGTGTTTTCATTGAAAAAATAGGAGCCAAGAAGTACAAAAATGATAACTCCGTAAATCCAAGAAATATTGAATTTTGGAAATTTACTATTAGGTTTGATTGGGTTTTGATTGGGTGTTTTGTTTTCCATTAGTTGAATTTCTGTTGTTAGCTTATTATTTTAATAGGTAGAACAAAAGATTGGCATTCTTGTTTTGATTGTTTTGATAATTTTCAAAAAATTAAAGCATGTCTTCTAATCTAGTAAGTACTGCATCGGCCCATAAATGCTCTATATCGTAAAATGCCCTTGTTGGACGCTGAAAAACGTGAACGATTATTTGTCCATAATCCATGGCTATCCATTCTTTATTTATAAAACCATCAGTTGCATAAGGTTTTACTTTTATTTGTTCGCGAACCCAGTCTTTAATGGACATCGCAATGGCATTTACATGTACGTTTGAATCGCCTTCGCATATCACAAAATAACTACAAGGTGCCTCATGTAGCTTATTAAGGTTTACTATTACTATGTTTTTTCCTTTACGTTCTTGTATTCCTTCAACGATTTTTGCTACTATTTGTTCGTTTTCTTCCATGCTGATTAGCTATTTGTTTGTGTGTTTCTTTTTTTTGAAATAACTGCAAAGATACTGTTAAATGCTCGTAAATGAAAATGCTATGTGCTATCTATAGTTATAATGTTCTATAAAACTATCATAAGCAATTAAAAAATAAGTAATTAATTGCTTTTTGCCCTACTTTTTGACAATTTGTAGATTTTGAAATAGTACAAGACTGATTCTCATTTTTAGCATTTTTCATTTTATTCCTATCAAAAAAAATCCGATGCAAAACTTGCACCGGATTTTAAATGATATAATATAAGCTTATTTTACTATTGAAAGAAAAGAAGCATCAGCCACGAATTTAGAAAACTCTATGTCTTTCAGTGCTTTTGCAGCCAATGAACTGTCTTGTTTAACAGCGTTCTTAAGGTTGCTATATACAGCATCGCGGTCGTTGGTGCGTGCTCCAATAATTGCTCCAATGTAAGCTGTAGTACCGTCAGGTTTTGCTACGGCATCCAATGTTTTGCGCGCTCCGCTGTAATCGGCGTTTAAAACTTGTACCAAGGCAGCATTATTAGAAGCTGTAGATCCAAAATACGTTTTTGCTTTAGCATAGTCGCCTTTTACTATATTTACTGTACCCAATGCTTGACCTACATTGCCACTTGTACCAGCCGCTTTGCCAAACGATACTTCTGCAGCCGACATATCACCTTTAGCCAATGACGTTAATCCAACGTTGTAATTAATATCCGCAGATCTAGGGTCAATTTCCAATGCTTTTGCGTAATAACGTGAAGCATCAGCCACATTCCCTTGTTGGTATTTTACATTTCCCAAGTTATTGAATCCACGTGCATCTGAAGGATAAATTTCAGTTACTTTTTGATAGATAGCCGCTTTTTCGTTTAAATCATTTGTAATAGTAGCAGCAAAAAGCAATTCTTCAACTGTCAGTTTTGAAGCGTCATCTTTCGCCAATTTTTGAAGCTCAGCATCCGATTTTCCAATAATATCTATCGTTAGTTTTAATTTTGAACGACGTAATTGAGGAAGGATTTCGTCAGCTATGTTTTTAAATGCTACCGAAAGGTTTTTAATTTCACGCTCACGTTGTTCTGGGTCAGTGTACATGTTCAATACACGCAAAATAACTTGTTTGTCTTGAATGTTTGATTTTTCCATTAAAGCTTGAAAGCCATCCCAGTCTTCAGCCGTGAATTTAGAATCCATAGTTACTGTCGATTTGATTTTTTTCAACTCTTTGTTCAAGTAGTCAACAGTTACTTTTTGACGTTTCTCGGCCAAATTTGTATTCAAATCTAAACCACCATCTGGTGATGCATAACCAGATACTTCCAATGCAGATACCTTTTTGTTTTGGTCATCTTTTATTTCTTTAATTTTTTGGGTCAATGAAAGTACATCAAGTGAATTGGCTTCCGATTTGCGAAGTTCTGATTGTTGAATGAGAAATAAAATATCAGCCTCTTGTTGTTCTTTAATCAAGCGTTGGAACTTGTCAGCAATAATTACTGGTGCAATTTCATTCGCCTTTGTTGATATTAATTGCGAAGTTGCAATAACCCCATCGGCTACCTTTACACTCTGGATTTGGTATGTTTTTTTGCCTGCAACAACGTTAAATTCCAAAAATAATTCAGAAACTGCCATCTCAGGTACGTAATCGAAAGAAGCGTTGACAGAATAACTACCACCTGCTTTGAAAGAAATGGTTTTGTCGTTTCCAACTACTTTTTCTCCTTGAAAGTTCACTGGAGTTCCTTTAACTTCTTTTCCGTTGAATTTCAAAACTGGAGTTACAGTTAAAACTGCTTTTTTGTTGAAATACTTTACAGGAAAAGTTCCAGTAATAACTGCATCTACTTTGCCACCTTTTACTTCCAGTGGATTTGGATTACATTTAAATAAGCTAGGATCTAAAGCGGTTAAGTTTTTGCTACATGAGCTTAAAATTAACGCAAGTACCAAGGAAACCGCGAAAAATAATTGCTTTCTCATAAATTTGTTTTTTTGTTATAAAATTTGTTTGAATCTTTTTTTAATATTTTGCTGCAAATATACTAATTTTCAGTGGAATTTCACTTACTTTGTAGCCGATTTTGACGATTTTCAATCAAATATCTATTATTAGTCATCTATTTATAACTTTATAAACACGTTAATAACTAAATTGTTTATTTAATTCTGTTTTATTTTGAATCAATATATTCGCTTCAGTCAACTATTTTTTATTGGTATTAGTTATTTTTCGTGGACTAAGATTGTCAATTTGGGTAAGTTGTTGGTTTCATATTTGCTTTCGATGGTTGGATTTAATATTATTGGTAGTAGGAAACCTTTTTTTATATCTATCGAAGCTGCTAATTTTTGTAATTTACATTGCCCAGAGTGTCCGGTGGGATTAGATATTGCGCCCCG
>JAIFKQ010000002.1:11360-35349 GCA_020049515.1 Paludibacter sp.
TCCATATTATTTTTTATTTTCAAGGTGAACCATTTCTTAATCGTGAATTAAGTAACATGATTGATTATGCTCACAATGCTCATATTTACACCTCTACCTCTACCAACGGTCATTTTTTGAACAATAAATCAGCAAGGGAAATTGTCCTTTCCGGGTTAGATAAACTCATAGTTTCGATAGATGGATGTACCCAGGAGGTATATGAAAAATACCGAAAAGGCGGAAATTTACAAAGGGTTCTTGGCGGCATTGAAGCTATAATGCAATATAAAAAGGAGCTTCATTCAGTTACACCGTTGGTGGAAATTCAATTTATAGTTTTTAAGACCAACGAGCATCAAATTGAAGACATGAAGCGTTTGGCAAAGATGCTGAAAGTAGAAAGGTTATCTTTTAAAACAGCGCAATTGTATGACTTTGAAAATGGCAATGAATTGATGACTACAATTGATAAGTATGCACGCTACAAAAAGACAGATACAGGCAAATATGAGATAAAAAGCACATTGCCAAATCATTGCAAAAGGCTATGGGGTGGGGCAGTAATTAATACGCAAGGTGAAATACTACCTTGTTGTTTCGATAAAGGTTCTGATTATTCATTTGGAAGTATTAAAGAGCAATCATTTGCGAGCAACTGGCACAGTGCGAAAGCTACAGATTTTAGATCTAAAATACTTCAAAATAGAAAACAATTTGAAATGTGTAGAAATTGCACGAGCAAATAAAAATGTTTTATTTCAGCATTTTGTGTTTAAATTGTGCAATTTCATTTCAGTTTATTTTTTTTTCTAGATTAGACATTATATCGATTAAATTGCTACACAACTAATAATAAGAAGCTTAACGCTAATAGAACATCCCGAGAATCGGGAGACCATTGAAAATACTTAGAAACACTAAGTCTAAATTTAAACCGAATATTGACCACTAAGAATAAAAATATAAATGTTTTATATTGTGATAATAAGAAACTTAAAAACATTTTTTTTCTTAGTGTACTTTAATTATCTGGCGTTCTTGGTGTCTTTTTGTGCCCTAAGTACCGATAGCTTCCCGATAGCTTCCCGATAGCTTTCGGGAGGGATAGTGGTGAGTCTTAATTCTTTCTTTTCGAGCAGAATATACGTTAAATCAATATAATCTCTTTTGCTAAAACAGACAAGAGCAAAAGCGCAAATTTTTATTAGACAATAGAAATAAGTATCGTTTTCAATGCGTTTTTTTAGAATACAGTTATACATTTGCGGATTTGGATAAAATTTGGATGCTATTTTTTTGTTGAGTTTATAACAATCGAAATTTGCAAGTTTTCTCCATTTAATTTTAATCAATTACTAATCAATAAAAAGTACTATTATGGCATTAAAAGTTGGCGATACAGCCCCAGCAGTATTAGGCATAAATCAAGATGGAAAAGAAATCCTATTGGCGGATTTTGCAGGCAAAAAAGTAGTTCTGTACTTCTACCCCAAAGATAGCACGCCCGGCTGTACTGCGCAGGCTTGTAGTTTGCGCGATAATTACGAATTGCTGCAAGCGGCAGGTTATGAGGTTATTGGTGTGAGTACCGACAGTGCAGCTTCGCACCAAAAATTTATTGCAAAACAAAACCTACCTTTTAATTTAATTGCTGATACAGACAAAACGCTCTCCGAATTATTGGGTACCTGGGGCGAAAAATCTATGTATGGAAAGCAATATATGGGCACATTTCGAACAACCTTTTTAATCGACGAAGCCGGAATAATTACACGTATCATTTTGCCCAAAGAAGTAAGCACTAAAGATCATGCGCAACAAATTCTCGCTTAAATATAAGTTTGTAATCTAACGAAATATCAAGGTTATCAAGCACCATTATTGAAGAATTATGAACTATCAAAGTTTGAATGTCAGATTGTATTATTGAAATTGTAATAATTTGAATACCTTTGTACTACTGAAAACCCAAATGCTAAATTAATAATAATAAAACTAAATGGCAAATAATTTTAATCCTTGGCATCAAGTTGTGCCAAAAACCGATATTGAGGATGTTGTAAAAGGCATCATTGAAATACCAAAAGGAACACGTGCAAAATACGAATTAGACAAAGAAAGTGGTTTGCTTAGGCTTGACCGTGTATTGTATTCTTCGGTTTATTATCCTGCAAACTACGGTTTTATCCCTCAAAGTTATTGCGAAGACCATGACCCATTGGATATTCTAATTCTCTCACAAATTGAAGTAGTACCAATGTGCATTGTGGAAGCAAAAGTTATTGGAGTAATGAGAATGTTGGATAATGGCGAAGCGGATGATAAAATTATTGCAGTGGCTTTGGGCGATCCTAGTGTGAATCATTACAACGACATTTCAGAGCTTCCACAATACTTGATTTCTGAAACCATGAGTTTTTTTGAAGATTACACCAAATTGGAGAATAAAACAGTTGTTATCGAGAAGTTTTTTGGCAAAGAAATTGCCCTTGATATTATTAATGATAGTTATAAAATGTATCATAAACACTACGGAGAATTACACAAGTGGTTTTACGGAGGTAAGTAAATTAACAGTCATTTTTTGCTAGAATTTTTATTATTAGAGAGTCTTACTTTGTGTAAGACTCTTTTTTTTGATTTTTTCAAAAGCAATTTTTCGAACAATATCTGTTAACTCTTCCAAGTAGAAAAAAACGAGTCAATTATGAAACGAATTTATATTTTCCCGAGATATAGCGGTGACGAAAATTCCGATTGGTATCAACAAATAAAACACGTATCGTTCTTTACTGATCTGAATATCACCATTATTCCTCTTTCGTTCCCAAATTGGGACAAGCCAACTTGCACTGAGTTCCTGACCTTTATTAAGCAAGTAATTCCTGAAACGGAGATTGACAATAACACCTATTTTGTGGGTCATAGTGTGGGTTGCAAGGCTGCACTATTGTATTTGAGCGAATTGCACACCAAAAAACCCGAGCTCAAAATGGGCGGATTGATGTGCGTGGCGGGTTGGTGGAAAGTAGATAATCCCTGGCCACAATTGTACCAATGGACAAATATGCAGCTTGACTTCGAAGGTATTAGGGATATTTGCAACAAGAATATAGTCTGTTTATTGTCTAACAATGACCCTTTTACATCCGATTGGCAAGCGAACAAAACAGAATGGGAGACAAACTTAAATGCCAAAGTACTTATTGTGCCTGGGGCTAAACATTTCAATGGCACAGAAGGATTTTCCGAAATCAGAAACGAACTACTATCATTTGCTAAATAGAATCAACCACTTATTATGTTACACAATAATACGAAAGTTTTTTTGGAAAAACTCCAATTGTATGTGGAGGCTAAAGAATTGTTGAAACTGCAACTTACTGGCAAGCGCAACAAATTGTCGGATTTGAAAAAGATAATTGTTACTGCTGTTGAACTCAAAAAGGGTTACTGTCTTAACTTTATCTATCGTCATAATACCAAAGATATTACCAAGAACTTTGACATTGCCGAAGGGCTAGAATTGATAGCAAAAGCCATGCAAAATGATTTTTACAATGCAGAACTTTTTGCCACTAAAGAGAACCTGAGTCTTATTATTTTGCCCAACGAAAAAGCACAATTGAAAACGTCTGAACCTACAATACAAGCCCCTACCACTTTTACCCACGACAGGGTGAAAGAACGATTGATTGACATTAAAGAAAATGTGTACCTGCGCGAATTGGGGATTACAAATGGCAATTGGGAAATACGTCGCGAAATGAGCGATAAGTACAAGCAAATCAATCAATACATTGAATTGTTAGCACCAAATTTGAGCGAGCTTTCTCTGCCCGACAATTATCATGTAGTGGATATGGGGTCTGGAAAAGGGTACCTTACTTTTGCGCTGTACGATTATTTATCCAATCATTTGCATCAAAAAGTAAGCATGACCGGTGTAGAATACCGCGAAGATTTGGTGAAGATTTGCAACACGATAGCCGAAAAAGCGAACTTCAGCCAGCTTTCATTCGTAAAAGGAACCATTGAGAAAACTGAGTTGGGGCACATTGACATACTGATTGCACTCCATGCTTGCGATACTGCCACCGACGATGCCATTTTCAGGGGAATACAGTCGGGAGCAGCGCTGATTGTTTGTGCACCTTGCTGCCACAAGCAAATCAGAAATGCCTTTAATGTAACGAATGAACTCAGTAATGTTACCAAGTTTGGGATATTGAAAGAGCGGCAGGCGGAAATAATTACAGATACTTTGCGAGCCATGATGCTGGAAGCTTTTGGCTACAAAACCAATGTTTTTGAATTTATCTCGCTGGAACACACGCCCAAAAACGTGATGATTGTAGGAAGAAAGACACACAAATCGAATCCTGATAAACAAAAAATACTGGAAAACATTGCCGAAATCAAAAAAGTGTTTGGCATAGAGAAACATTATTTGGAAACGCTGCTGGGGATTTGATAGAATAAAAGAGAACCCCTAGCCCCTCCCGCAAGAAATGCGGGATAAATTGCGGGGAACTAAGTTAGCACTGTCAGTTTTCTTTTTATCACAAAAAAAAATGACAGTTATCAACTGATAACTGTCAACTAATAACTGTCAATTAATAACTGGCAACTATCTAGTAATTAGTTTTTTCCACTTCAAAATACGCTTGTGGGTGTGCGCATGTTGGGCAAGCTTTTGGAGCATCTTTACCTACGTGAACGTGTCCACATTCGCGACATTGCCAGGTAGTTTCTTCTTCGCGGCTGAAAACGGTGCCCTCTTCTACGCGTACCAACAATTTTCGGTAGCGTTTTTCGTGTTGTGCTTCTACGGCTGCAATTTTGCGCCATGTGGCTGCAATGTTGGCAAAACCTTCGGCTTCGGCCACGTCGGCAAAATGTGGATACAAATCGGTCCATTCTTCATTTTCGCCATTGGCAGCTTCTGTTAAGTTTTCGGCAGTAGTACCAATCATTCCGGCTGGGTATGAGGCTGTAATTTCTACCATTCCACCTTCTAGGTAGCCAAAGAATTTTTTGGCATGTTGTTTTTCTTGTTCGGCAGTTTCTAGAAAAATGGCTGCAATTTGCTCGTAACCTTCAGCTTTTGCAGTCTTGGCAAAAAAGGTGTAGCGTGTACGCGCCTGACTTTCGCCCGCAAATGATTTCAACAAATTCTTTTCGGTTTCTGTTCCTTTTAATGTTTTCATACTGTTTTTTTTTGATGAATACTTAATTCATGAATTAGAAATTGAGCAAAGATAGAAAAAAGAAAGTTAAAAATGATATTTTGAGAAACTACTCCGATAAGAAAATGCGAAATGATATTTTTTTATTAACCTGAAACTGAGGATTTATCTCTAAAGTTAATGCTTTGGGCTCTAAGAAGGTTTTTTTTGTCATTGTATAAAATATAAGTGTGTCTGTTCCGATACCTCATTTTTTATATACTTGAAAGCTAATGGTACATCTCACTATACGGGAGAGCAATAAAGCAGATTTAATCAAAGTGTTGACATTCAATTTAATTATTTCCGATCGATTTTGCTGCGGCGAATTAAAATAATCCTTTTAGAAGAGTATTTGTTAATCGTATTTTCTTAGGCTAATTCTGTAGATTTTTGTGGGTAACAAACGGATAAGATAGAATACTTATTTTAATAGTGGTGGTTTTTGCTAATGTAGGAAGAATAGGAGAATAATATGCTGAATATCACCATGCTTAAGCTGTTATTTATGTCTCTTTTTTATTAGGCTAAGGTACTTGTGCCAGGGGATATTTTAATCAAGCATCGACAAATTAGTTAAGATAACATTTTAATTTCATCCATCACCTTAAGGGATAAATGTTTTTTACTCGATATGCTTTGCCTGAGGAATTAACTGTATTTTAAAATTCTTTTAATATTTCTATATTGAAACGGGCAATTTTAAAACAAAATTCATATCTTTGTAACCATCAAATGGTTTTTGTATTCATTTAGCTGCTATATTTTGTTGTTGCTTTTTGTTTGTAAATGCCATTTTTTTGCCTTTTGAATTGATTTATTTTTGTTTAAATATCTGATTTTAAGCATTTATATAGAAATCTTATTTTATTAATTCAAACAACTAATCACATGAAAACTAAATTCACAGCGCTATTATTTTTAGCTTCAATCTCTTTAAGTAGCTTTGCTCAAGATAGCAAAGTAAGTAATTTTAATCTTTCGGTGGGCGCCGATGTTGCTTCAATGTATTTGTGGCGTGGATTGCCTCAAGGGTCGGGGCCAGCCATACAGCCTTGGGGCGAGTGGTCGTACAAAGGTTTTACGCTTGGGGCTTGGGGCAGTTATGAATTGAGTGCACCTTTTAACGATTTGAATAAAACGAGCACATCTTTTAAAGAAGTGGATCTTTACGCCAAATATACTTACAAAGATTTTTCGCTGCTGTATGTTGATTTGTTTTTTCCCGATTATGTGGGTCTCGACCAAAATTATTTCAACTTCAAAAACGCAACCACAGGTCATGCTGCCGAGTTGGCTTTGAGCTTTAATGGTTCTGAAAGCATTCCATTTTCCGTGTATGGTGGTATTATACTTTATGGCACTGCCATAGACCCTAAAGTAGGTGATGTTACACAGTTGAATAACTCTACTTATTTTGAAATCAACTATTTGGGTAAATTCAAGGACTACTCCTACAACGTTTTTGCTGGATTCACACCTTCCGAAAGTATTCTTTATAATACTAAAGAGTTTTCTGTTTTCAACTTGGGCGTTAGTGCCAAAAAGGCAATAAAAGTAACGGATGATTTTTCACTTCCTATTAAACTAACATTGGCCACTAATCCTGTTAACGAGAAAATCTATATGGCGGCAGTCATTTCACTTTAATTCAAATAAGCTTCCTCTTTTTTAGTTATTCAATTTTTTAAATAAATAATTATCATGAAAAACTCACAGAAAATTTTTTTTATTGCGTCTGTTGTGTTACTCCCGTTTTGGTCATGCAATTCTAAATTGAGCTTAGAAGAAAAACAGCAAAGTTTAAAAGAGAAGGCTACCAATATCAACAATGATTTCAAAAAGATTAGGTTGGAGATAGATTTGCTGGCTTCTCAAATTACTAAACTGTATGAAAATCAGGCCGAAATACTTCCTGGCATCGACAAGAAAAAGTATGAATTTGCTAGCAATGGCGTTTTTACCAAACCAGTAGATGACGGAGGCTCGGCAATTTTTGTATCTGGATTTTACCCCATTACCGAAACGGTTAAAAACGTAGTGTATTTTACGGAGCCTATTGACACTGCTTTTAAATCGTTGGTGAAAAAATATCCTGAAATTGTACAGGTTTATTATAACGATGAGTATGCATTGAATCGTATTTATCCGTTTTTTGATGTGTTGTCGCAGTACGAAGCCATGATGGACATTCCGAGTTTTAATTTTTACTATTTGGCCGATAAAAAACATAATCCCGAAAAAAAATCACTTTGGATAAGTGAACCTTATGTAGATCCTGCTGGCCGTGGTTGGATGGTTTCTGCCATCGCGCCTGTATATTTTAAAGATAATTTAGAAGGTGTTCCGGGGATTGATGTAACCATAAATCTGATTACCAAGCGGTATGTGCAAGACAGTATTAATAGCATGATTTTGATTATTGATAATAGTGGCGCTATTGTGGCTGCGCAAGAAGAAACTATTAATTTGTTGTCGTTTCCGCCTTTGTTCGACCATAAGTACATTGAAACCATCAAGCAGGATACCTATCGCAAAGAGCTGTATAACTTAGCATTGAGCAAAGAATCGAACGTTAGAGCAATGGCCAATGAAGTGTTGAAAAACAAAAAAGAAATTGTAGAAACTGAAATAAATGGCGAAAAAATGTCTATCATTGCAGCACATATCCCCGAACTAAACTGGTATCTTTTAGAAATTATAAAATGAAAAATAAGTATTATTTTCTAATTTTGATTGTGCTAATATTTATTGCGCTTTCGGTGAGGCAATACATATATATAAATAAGAATCAACGAAAAGAAACCGCTGATTTTGTTAGCAAACAGATTGTTCTGTGCGGTAAAAGCATAGAAGATGCAAGTAGTGATTTTGAAGAGTCGGTGAAATTTGAGTTTGCTAATCGTGAGCTTCAGTATTTTTTTGATGAAAACGAAGGTGCTTTGTCGCACGAAATACATGGAAAATACATTGATAATGAGGTGAAGCGGATTAGGCGATTTTATTCGCGCAATCAGGTTTTATTATCCAATATAACGATTTATAATTCGGATTTTCACAGAAGTTTTGTGCGAAACAACGATAATTATTTCAAAGTGTCGCCTTCTCAACGGTTTGGAAAAAGTGTGACTTTGCTTACTCAGCCCAAGTTAGAAGATATCAATGGTTCAGTTACTTACACCCAGCCCATCAGAAATAGCGATGGTAAATTGGTGGCTAATATCAAGTTCGACTTAAAGATAGCTGCATTTTTAGCATATCATTTCGATAAATATTATATTGGTAAAAATTCTTGGCACTGGGCCATTGATACCTCTGGACAGATTGTTTTTCATAAGTATAGCGAACATGCTATTTCAGCAGTTTTTAAAACGGAGGCGGTTGACCTATTTCGGACTAAGCTGAGTGAAAATCTTACTACCTCACTCCAACATACGATAAGCTCCAATGAAGATGAAGATGAAGATGAAAATGCCTATTCGGTTTTTTACCCCATTAGTATTCTTGGAAAAAAGACAGGAATTGTTTTTTCTGTGAATACGGATGTGTTGTGGAAAGCTCAAAATCAATCCAGTATTGCCATTCTTATTTACTTTTTGATAGTCATTTCAAGCATTATAGTTTTATTCTCCATAATAATAAAAAAAATGGTGGCTTCACGTAATCGATTGGAATCCACTGATGCCATGTTGCGCACTGCCAATCAGGCTTCGGAGGTGTTGCTTACCAACCACGATTTTGAGAGCTCGATGCATCGTTTTTTGGAAATCACGGCCAATTCACTAGGTTATCATCGGGCTTACTTGCTCGAATACACGAGTGATGATAACCACGAAAAGTACGCACTTAAGTATGAATGGTATGAAAAATCAATAGTAAAGCCTATCGCAGAGTTGCTGCCCGAAATGTTAACTGGAATGGAGGCGAAAGCATTTCACAGCCTGTCGGCGGAATTTAGACAACTCAAAACAGTCAAAATAAACGAGGTTGACTTTAACGACACTTACAAACAGCTGATGGGTAAGTTGAATTGTAAGGCTTTTGTAAATCTTCCGCTTTATTCCGAAGAAAAAATTTACGGCATATTAGGTTTTGCCGACTGTAAAAATGAAAGGCAATGGCAGGAATTTGAGGATGCGCTGTTCACTACTTTTGCCAATGCAGTAGGGGGTGCGTTAACCATTCATTATAAAAAATCAGAACTTATCAATGCCAAAGAATTGGCTGAAAGTGCCAACAAAGCAAAATCTGAATTTTTGGCTAATATGAGCCATGAAATTCGCACGCCGCTTAATGGGGTTATTGGGTTTACGGATTTGCTCCAAAGCACACCGTTATCGTCTGTGCAACATCAATATGTAAAAAATGCCAATGCCTCGGGCCACAATTTATTAGGAATTATAAACGATATACTCGATTTTTCTAAAATTGAAGCAGGCATGATGGACTTGGAAATTATCAAAACAGATTTGATAGATTTATTAGGACAAAGTGCAGATATTATTAAATATGCAGCTGACAAAAAAAACTTGGAAGTGCTGCTGGATATTGACCCAACTATGCCTCGTTTTGGGTATGTTGACGCAGTAAGACTGAAGCAGATTTTTGCCAATTTGATGGGAAATGCAGTAAAATTTACTCTAAAAGGTGAAATTGAACTTAAGGTGCGCTACAAGGAATTGGATAGTACGAAGGGAATTTTCAGTTTTTCGGTGCGCGATACTGGGATTGGAATTAGCGAGGTGCAACAGAACAAATTATTTAAAGTCTTTAGTCAGGCCGATAGTTCTATTACTCGCAAATATGGGGGCACAGGACTAGGTTTGGTTATTTCGCAAATGATAGCTAAAAAGATGGACAGTGGAATAAACATTGCCAGTAAAGTGGGCGAAGGAACTACTTTTTACTTTGAAATAGAAACCACTATAGAACATGGCCAAAAGCTAGATGCAGTGGCTATTCGGTCTTTGAAACGCTGTTTTGTGATTGACGACAATGAACATAACCGCATAATATTAGAGCACACTATGGCCAACTGGGGCATTGAATGTGTAAGTTGCGATAATGGACTATCGGCTGTTAAATTAATTGAAAGCTCTGAGCCTTTCGATGTAATAATATGCGATTATCACATGCCCTATATTGATGGGTTGGAAACAATAAAATTGATTCGCGACAAATTGCAATTATCTCCACACAAGCTTCCTATTATTCTTCTGCATTCGTCGTCGGATGATGCCGAACTGCATAAAAAGTGTGCTGAACTAGGTATTCGCTATCAATTGACAAAGCCCGTTAAAGCGGAAGAGTTGTATAAGTATTTGTGTAATATTCAGAGTCCTAAAGAAAGTAAGCTAGAGATTAAAGTTGAAATTGTTGACCTATCAGCAGTGCAATCTACTACTATTTTGGTGGCGGAAGATGTGGAAATGAATATGCTGCTAGTAAAATTTTTATTGGGTAAATTGCTTCCTCATGCCCGAATATTGGAGGCAACAGATGGAAATGAGGCAGTAACAATGTGGCAAAACGAAAATCCTGACATCATATTAATGGATATGCAAATGCCCGAAATGGATGGTATAGAAGCAGCTTTAGTAATTAGGGATCTCGAAAGTGGAACTAAAAAGCGAGTGCCAATTATTGCATTAACTGCTGGGGCACTTTTGGAAGAACGCGAAAAATGTATCACTGCCGGGATGGATGACTTTTTAACAGAAAAACTATTTCAAGCATTAAATCGTTTTTTAACAAAATTACAGCAAGCAGTAGAGGGTTAATGCAATAGGCCTTATGTTTGCTAGTAATAATGAAGAAAGAAGATAAAGAGGGAAATAGGGAATTCAGTTACACCATTGCAATTTCTCATTTGGAACTGGAGGTTGATTTTTTCTGATAATAAATGTATAATGCCTTCTTTGTATTTACCATGCAAGAGAAATTCCACTCCATAAAACGAAATTTAGATAAATGGAGTTGAAATTAGTTGAACGAACACAATAAAAATCATGACCACTGATAATCAATACTTTTCAAAATCTAAAAAATTAAATTCTACTATCCCTGAAATAACTGATGATATAGTTAATTTAACGAAGGAGGCTAACAATTGGAAGAATCTTTTTCTATTGGGTTTTCTCGTTTTGGCTGTAATTTGCTTCTTTTATATCACTAATACTTGGGCAACAGAAAAGGCCATAATCGAAGCAAAAGCTGTAAAGGATACACGTATAGCTGGTACAATGCTGAATGGGGAAATGCTAAAGACACTAAAAGCACTACCCGATGATGAAGGCTCAGTGGCTTATATGAGTATAAAAAATAGATTAATTTCGCTGACTGAGGAGAATAAAAAGGTTCGGTTTGCCTATTTTTATACCCTTATAAATGGGAAACTGTTCTTTATGGTAGATTCCGAGCCATTAACATCGGAAGATATATCGCCTGCCGGACAGGAATTTGAAGAAGCTGATTCTATTGACTATAAGCCGTTTATAACTGGGGAATCTATTGTTACCAAACCAGTGACCGACCGTTGGGGAACATGGATAAGCACTCTTGTGCCAATTAATGACCAGCAAACGGGTAAAGTAACTGCCGTGTTTGGGGTGGACTATCCTGCCGACGATTTCTATAACGATGCCAAATACAAAACATTTTCCTCGTCAATTATTTCATTATTGTCGCTCCTCATCTTATTGGCATTTTACAGGATTGTTACTAAAAATTCAAAACTCAAACTTGAACAACAAAAATCTATATTGGCCAATAAAAAGCTGAAGGAAAAAGAGCTAGAGAAGATAAAAATCGATGAGGTGCTAAATAGCGAACGTATGCTGCTTCGTACATTGATAGAAAGCATTCCCGATTCTATATATGTGAAAGATTTGGAGTGCAGAAAAGTCCTTGTCAACAAAGCAAATTGTCATAATATGGGGTTTGAAACCGAACAAGAGGTAATTGGTAAAAATGACTTTGATATATGGCCACCAGAAATTGCACAGCCATTTTACGATGACGACCAACAGGTGTTAAAACAGGGTAAGAGCATAGTAAATAAAGAGGAAAAATTCATTAATTCGAAAGGTGAAACCACCTGGTTACTTACTTCCAAGCTTCCGTTGTACGATGAAAAAGGAAATGTGTCGGGTTTAGTTGGTGTAGGGCACGATATTACATACCAAAAACAGGCCGAAAAAGAATTGATTATTGCCAAAGAGCAAGCCGAGGCAGCTAGTAAAGCGAAATCGGAATTTTTAGCCAATATGAGTCACGAAATACGCACTCCGCTAAATGGAGTTATAGGTTTCACCAATTTATTGTTAAGCACGCCCCTTTCGGCGGTTCAAATGCAATATGTTCAAAATGCAAATACTTCTGGACATGCACTTTTGGGGATTATCAATGACATTTTGGATTTCTCCAAAATAGAAGCTGGCATGATGGATTTAGAAGTTATCAAAACAGATATGCTGGAGCTAATAAGTCAAAGTGCAGACATAATAAAATTTACAGCTGATAAAAAAGGGCTGGAAATATTACTCAACATTGATAATAATATGCCCCGCTTTGCCTTGGTGGACCAAGTTCGATTGAAACAAATACTGGCTAATTTGATGGGTAATGCCATTAAATTTACCCAACAAGGTGAAGTAGAATTGAAAGTGAATTATCAAACGGTGAGCGAGAGCAGGGGTAAGTTTCAATTTTCGGTTAGAGACACCGGCATTGGTATAAGTGCTGAAAATCAGATTAAATTGTTTAAATCGTTCAGTCAGGCCGACAACTCTACCACTCGAAAATTTGGTGGCACCGGTCTTGGTTTGGTAATTTCGGAAATGATAGCTGAAAAAATGGGCAGCAAAATAAATATTACAAGCCAATCGGACATTGGTAGTATTTTTTATTTCGAAATAGAAACCGATGTGGAGCATGGTGATAAAATAACAGCTAAAAAAATACCTACCATTAAGCGTTGTTTTGTAATAGACGACAACGAAAACAACCGCATTATACTAGAGCATACGTTGGCAAATTGGGGGATAGAATGTGTTTGTTGCGACAATGGATTGGATGCGCTCAAAATACTTGAAACCTCCAATTCGTTTGATGTAGTGGTTTGCGATTACCACATGCCCTATATCGATGGGTTGGAAACAATTAAAATGATTCGCGAAAAACTAAAATTAACGCCCGATGTGTTGCCGGTTATTCTGTTGCACTCCTCGTCGGATGATGCCGAGCTTCACCGAAAATGCGATGAAATAGGGGTTCGATGTCGTCTTACAAAACCCATGATGACCCAAGAACTTTACAGCTGCCTATGTGCTATAAAAACACCCAGCGAATCAAATAAACGGGTAGAGACCACGTTGGATACATTAAAAACGGATGAAACCATCACCATATTGGTAGCCGAAGATGTGGAAATGAATATGCTATTGATTAAATTTATGCTGGGCAAAATTCTTCCTCATGCCAATGTTATTGAAGCTGCAAATGGACTGGAAGCTGTGCGGCAATGGCAAACTGAAAGCCCGCAGCTGATATTGATGGATATGCAAATGCCCGAAATGGATGGCGTAGAAGCCACATTGAAAATTAGAGATTTAGAGAAAAATACTGGCGTTTGTGTGCCAATTATTGCCCTAACAGCTGGCGCATTAAAAGAAGAAAAGGAAAAGTGCATTGCCGCAGGAATGAATTACTTTTTGACAAAACCGTTAGACTCAGACAAACTTTTATTGGCAATAAATGAATTTTTAAAGTAAATAAATGTTGCTTTTTTTTAACGCTAAGGGGTTGTAAATGATTATTCTAATGAAAAATATTTTTTTTGATTGCAATGCAATAGTTACTCAAAAGTATTTTAAATAACAACAATTTATGTGTGTTGCGGCATGGCTTTTTCATACTGCAAGTTTCTAGTAGAATGCACCTTTTTTATAGAAAAAAGTATTTTTTGAAAACCGCATTATACCGCACTAATTACTTAATTAAACTGTGATTTTTTTAAACGCAGAATAAAACTTTAAATTTCAATTACTATCATAATGGCAACTAATTTCGATCATCCACTAAAAGCTTTTGGTTTTAAAAAGGAGTATTCTATTGAAAATATTCAATTTAAACCCGAGTGGGAATATACAAATGTAACTACGGGGTCCAATTACAGAATTGGGATGATACCTAGCAAGTTAATGTTTGTGCGATTGAGTATAGACTCCAATAGCATTGAAGATGTAAAAGAGGCCGTAATGTATTTAGATAAAGCTTTTGAAGTTGGAAATTTTAAAGGCACTAAATACTATAAAATAGCTGATTACTCGGGCATGAAAACTGCCACATCTATAAGTGTAAGAAGATATTATGCCAATGCCAACAAAAAGATTCATGCCAAGTATCAATGCTCACCCAAATGTACTTTTATATGTGGTGCCAGTTTGTTTTTGATTGCATCCTTAAAACTTTTCTCAGCGTTTGTCAATCAAAATTTTATTTTTGTTGATACAATAGAACAAGCATTTGAAAAAATCAATTTGTTTGAAAACCATAGTCCAGAGGTAGTCCAAAATATAGTTGTAAAACAGACAGATATTGATGAAGTAATCAATTTGTGCGGCACTATTATTTGGGAAAATAAAAATGAGGCGTTGGTTGAACATAGTATTTCGCTAGGCAATCCGTTAAAGCAAATTGGAGAGGTGCTCAGTGTGGTGCGTGAAGATATTTTGTCGCTGGAAGATAATTATAAGCATTTGTTGCTCAACATGAATAGTGCAGTGTTGATTTCCGATTGTTTGGACAAAGAAATTATATATGTCAATAATGCAGCACTCGCTTTGCTTTCTGTTTTGAGAGAAAGTATTTTGGGCAAAAAAACGGTTGAAGTACTGTGCGAAAAAGAAAGTGCTGACAGTGAGCACACTGATATTTTTAAAACTACTGCCAACAAGGAGTTTGAAATAAAGCTGATGGATGGAACATTTAAATTTCTATCCCTTTCTATAAGCGTAAATGTGTTTGAGAATAAATCGTGCTACATTCATACTTTTACGGATATTAGTGCCATTAAAATAACCCAGTTGGAGAATGAGAAATTTGCCAACCAATTGCTTGAAAATAAAAAAGCACTGCTAAGTGCCATGGCCGATTTGGAAGCGACCAAAGAGGCAGCCGAGACCGCTAATAGAGCAAAGTCAGAATTTTTGGCCAACATGAGCCACGAAATTCGCACCCCGCTCAATGGCGTAATTGGCTTCACCGACTTGCTTAAAAGTACCCAACTCACCAAAATGCAGCAGCAATATGTGAATAATGCCAATGTGTCGGGGCGTACTTTGCTAGGAATTATCAACGATATTTTAGATTTCTCGAAAATAGAGGCTGGCATGATGGATTTGGAAATCATTAAAACTGACATTATTGAATTGTTGGGTCAAAGTGCTGATATGATGAAATTTACAGCCGAATCGAAGCAGTTGGAAATCTTATTGAATATTGATGCCAACATGCCCCGTTATGGGTATATGGATCAAATTCGGCTCAAACAGGTACTGACTAACCTGCTAGGCAATGCGGTGAAATTTACAAATGCAGGCGAAATAGAACTCAAAGTGAGTTATCGGGAAGTGGACAAAAAACAAGGTCAATTTCACTTTTCGGTACGCGATACAGGGATAGGAATTACTGCTGAGCAGCAATTAAAACTCTTCAAAGTGTTTAGCCAAGCCGACAGCTCTACCACACGCAAATTTGGTGGCACTGGACTGGGTTTAGTCATTTCGCAAATGATTGTTGACAAAATGGGCAGTACTATAGGCGTTGATAGCCAACAAGGTTTAGGTAGCACTTTCTATTTTGATATTGTAACTGACATAGAATATGGCGACAAATTGGACATTTCTAATATTAATTTCATTAAGCGTTGCTTAATAGTGGACGACAATGAAAATAACAGAATAATTCTTGATCACACCTTAAATAATTGGGATATAGCGTGTACGTGTACCGATAATGGATTGTCAGCATTAAAAATCATTGAAAATTCGCCCCCTTTCGATGTGCTTATTTGCGACTATCACATGCCTTATATCGATGGGTTGGATACCATACAAATGATACGCGAAAAACTGAATTTGGATGATGATAAATTACCAATTATTTTATTACATTCTTCTTCCGATGATGCTGAATTGCACCGTCGATGTGCTGATTTACACGTTCGATTTCAGTTAAATAAACCAGTAAAAACAGAGGATTTATACAGCTACTTGGTTAATATACATAAGCCTACTGACCATCTACTCAATTCTGATGTAGAGGTAGCAGTGCGCTCGCTAGAACCCAATCTTCTCACTATTTTGGTGGCAGAAGATGTAGAGCTGAACATGGTATTAATAAATTTTTTGCTTCAAAAATCATTTCCTGATGCAAAAATTTTGCAAGCCACCAATGGAAACGAAGCAGTAGAAATTTGGCGGAACGAAAACCTCAGCATTATATTAATGGACATGCAAATGCCTGAAATGGATGGCGTAGAGGCAACGTTAAAAATTAGAGAATTGGAGAAACTATCTGGCAACCGAATACCAATAATTGCACTCACAGCTGGAGCAATGAAGGAGGAAAGAGACAAATGTATTGATGCAGGGATGGACGATTTTTTGACGAAACCCATTGACCAGGACAAATTGCTTGAAGCGCTACATCGTTTTTTTTAATACTTGGCGAGGTAATATTCTAATTGATAAATAAATATAAAATGAAGTAATATAGAAAAGTCACATTATTTAAATTTAAAATTAGTATGAAAATCGAACAACACATTTATTCCAATGAAAAAGGTTGGAACAAAAAAAATGATAATAACTTGGGTGATAAAGCTCAATTGGTTTTTTTATTTGGCAATAAAGACTTGCTAAAAGACCAGTTACATGTAGATTATGCCAAAAAAGCATATCCTGTTGCACAAATTGTAGGTTGTTCCACGGCTGGTGAAATTTGTCAGGAGGAGGTTTTTAACGATGAGATTGTCTGCACCGCAGTTTGGCTAGAAAAAACGAGTATTGAAATTGCGAGTGAAAAGTTAGAAAAAGTGGATGATAGCTTTTCGGTAGGTCAAAAGTTGGCTGCCAAGTTGGATAAAGAGCAGCTTGTTCACATCATGGTGCTTTCCGAAGGCTTGAATATAAATGGTAGCGAACTGACCAAAGGGTTGAATATGCAAATGAATAATCGTGTTTCAATCACAGGTGGATTGGCAGCCGATCAAGCAAATTTTGGAGAAACAGTGGTTGTAAATAATCAAGCAGGTCAAAAAAACCTTGTTTTGGCCATTGGATTTTATGGTGAACATCTGCAGGTTGGATATGGATCTATGGGTGGCTGGGATTCGTTTGGGGTAGATAGGGAAGTAACCAAATCGGTCGGAAATGTGCTCTACGAACTTGATGGACAGCCTGCTTTGGAACTTTACAAAAAATATCTTGGTCATCATGCTGCTGCGCTACCATCATCGGCGCTTTTATTTCCGTTGAGCTTGCTCATAAAAAACACAGATACTTCATTGGTGCGAACTGTTTTGGCCGTAAATGAAAAGGATGGCAGCATGACATTTGCAGGTGATATTCCTCAAGGCCAATTTGTTAGGCTAATGAAAGCCAATTTTGAGCAGCTTGTAGAAGGTGCCAATGGTGCAGCCGAAATGTCTAAAATTAGCATGCAAAATTCAGACCCCGACCTTGCCATTTTAATCAGCTGCGTGGGAAGAAAACTGGTATTGAAACAGCGAGTAGAAGAAGAACTGGAAACAGTGCGTGAAGTATTAGGAAGCATGGCTGCAATCACTGGTTTTTATTCCTATGGCGAAATTAGCCCCCTTAAACCCTTCGAGCAGCATTGCGAACTACACAATCAAACCATGACAATTACTGTTTTTAAAGAAGTATAATACTCTTAGTACGATGGAAAATAATTTAAATAAACTGCTGACACGTCAGATAAAACGGCACTTTGGCTCCACAGACAATTTGCCTGACGAACTAAAGGTATTTGTGAAGGACATTAATGAAACCTATAACAACTTTGATGATGATACCCGCATAATTCAAAATTCCATTGAAATTAGTTCGCAGGAGCTTAGGGAAGCTTATCAGAAACATAAGCTCGATGCAGAACATCAACGGGAAACTATCGCCAATATAAAAGAAGCAATAGCTGCGCTCAACTCAACGAATCACAACCTGGATTCTGAAAGTGAAGCTGACAACGCCGACAGCAGTGATTTGTTTGGTTCTCTCATCAAATTGATTGAAGAACGGAAACAGGCAGAATCAGAACTAATTAAACTCAAAGCTGCGGTAGAACAGAGTTCTTCAACCGTAGTTATCACCGATATAAATGGTAACATTCAATATGTCAACCAAAAATTTAACGAAACTACGGGATATACAGTTCAAGAAGCCCTTGGACAGAATCCTCGTATTTTTAAATCCAATGAATTAAGCACTGAAAAGTACAAAGAACTTTGGGACACCATACTCTCTGGAAAAAACTGGTATGGAGAGTTTCATAATAAACGCAAGAATGGTTCTTATTATTGGGAGTATGCTTCAATTTCTCCAATACGTGATGCGGCAGGAAAAATAATTAGTTTTTTGGGAGTGAAAGAGGATATTAGCATACGTAAGCAAATTGAAGAAGCACTTCAAACAAAAACCTCCATACTCGAGGCGCAAACAAATGCTACTATCGATGCTATTCTAATTATTGATGTGAATCAAAAAAGAGTTCTAATTAACCAACGCGCTATTGAGTTATTCGATGTTCCACCTTATATTCTTGATGATGATGATGACACCCTATTGCTCAAACATGTGGTAGGACTGACGAAATATCCAGACAAATTTATTGAAAAAGTAATGTATCTTTATGATCATCCCAACGAAAAAAGTTCCGACGAGATTGAATTTAAAAGAGGAACCATTCTGGATATGTATTCAGCTCCTGTTTTGGGAAAGAACGGGGAGAATTTTGGGCGAATTTGGACTTTCCGCGATATTACCGAGCGGAAACAAATGGAGGAAAAATTAAAATCCAGCGAGGAAAATTTCCGCACATTTTTTGATTCTATTGCCGATTTATTATTTGTGCTCGATAGCAATGGCAATATGATAGATGTGAACGAAACAGTACTACGGCGATTGGAGTATTCAAAAGAAGAATTGATGGGTCAGTCGGTATTGGTGGTTCATCCAGAAGCAAGGCGAGAAGAGGCGGGCATTATAGTTGCTGCAATGCTTGATGGTACAAAAGACTTTTGCCCTATACCTGTTATTTCAAAAAGTGGCATTGAAATTCAGGTAGAAACTAGAATATATCCTGGTGTTTGGGATGGAGAACCAGCGTTGTTTGGCGTAGTTAAAGACATAACCAAGATGAAGCAATCGGAAGAAAAGTTTTCAAAAGCATTTCAGGCAGGTTCAAATCTAATGGCAATTTCTACCATCAAGTCAGGACTTTATATTGATGTGAATAATATGTTTTTGCAGGTTTTAGGATTCACAAGAGAAGAGGTTATTGGCAAAACATCTCAGGAATTAAACATCTTTGAAGATAAGCTGCAACGGGAAATTATTAAAACAGGCATCAAAGAAAATGGATTTGTCAAAGACATTGAGTTAAATATAAAAACTAAAACCGGCAATAAACTGATAGGGCTGTTTTCAGCGTCCTATATTCATATTGGGGATGAACCGTGCTGGCTAACCACTATGACTGACATTACGGAGCGCAAGATGGCCGAACAAGATTTGGCAGAACTTTCTACCCGACTTTCACTGGCCACACGTGCCGGAGGTGTAGGCGTTTGGGATTACGATCTTATTAACAATACGCTGATATGGGACGATCAGATGTTTAAGCTTTATGGCATTACTAAAGAGACCTTTGATGGTGCTTACGAAACTTGGAAAGCCGGACTTCATCCCGACGACGCAGAAAAGGGAGAATTAGAGGTACAGATGGCTATAAGTGGCAAAAAGGAATTTAATACAGAATTTAGGATAATATGGCCAGATGGTTCAATACATACAATTAGATCATTTGCTGAAGTTCAACTGGATAATGCCGGTAAACCATTTCGTATGGTTGGGACTAACTGGGATAATACAGTGAAGAAAATGGACGAGGAAAAGCTTATTAAAGCATTAACTGCTGCAGAGGCTGCCAACAAGGCAAAATCAGAATTCCTGGCCAACATGAGCCACGAAATTCGAACGCCCCTAAATGGAGTAATAGGGTTTACCGACTTGCTCCAAAGTACACCTCTATCGCCAGTACAACAACAATATGTGAAAAATGCTAATGCATCGGGATATAATTTGTTGGGCATTATCAACGATATTCTTGACTTTTCCAAAATTGAAGCAGGCATGATGGATTTGGAAATTATTAATACAGATCTTATCAAATTGCTGGGACAAAGTGTGGACATTGTAAAATATGCTGCTGACAAAAAAAAATTGGAAGTACTTTTGAATATCGACCCCAAAATGCCACGTTTTGCATCCGTTGACCCCATTAGGCTCAAACAAATTTTTGCAAATTTGATGGGTAATGCCGTAAAGTTTACCGAAAAAGGAGAAATAGAACTGAAGGTAAAGTATGATGATTTGGGCAATAACAAAGGCAGGTTCTATTTTTCGGTGCGCGATACAGGCATTGGAATAAATACCGAACAACAGAAAAAATTGTTTAAAGTATTTAGTCAGGCTGATAGCTCCATTACCCGTAAATATGGCGGTACAGGGCTAGGGTTGGTTATTTCACAGATGATAGCCAAAAAAATGGATAGCGACATAAGCATTACCAGCAAACAAAGTGTGGGAACTACTTTCCATTTTGAAATTGAAACAGATACAGCACGTGGCAAAAAAGCAGATGCTGGCTCAATGCAATTGATAAAACGATGTTTTGTAATAGATGACAACGAAAACAACCGCATCATTTTAGAGCATACAATGGCCAACTGGGGCATAGAATGTATGAGCTCTGATAATGGACTAACAGCCCTTGGCATGCTAGAATCATCTGGCCCATTCGATGTGATTATTTGCGACTATCACATGCCTTATATCGACGGGCTAGAAACTATAAAACTGATACGCGAAAAATTGAAACTAACAGCAGATATTCAGCCAATTATACTGTTGCACTCCTCCTCCGATGATGCAGAGCTGCATAAAAGGTGCGATGAGCTAAATGTAAGGTTTAAGTTGACAAAGCCTGTCAAGATGGAAGAATTGTATAGCTATCTGACTAATATACAGGCTCCAGTAAATACCAAAGCTGCGGTGCAAGCTATAATGTCCGAGAGTATATCAGAAAGCATTACCACAATACTGATAGCCGAGGACGTAGAAATGAATATGCTATTGGTTAAATATATGCTCGGAAAAGCATACCCCGATGCCGTCATTTTAGAAGCTGTTGATGGGAAAGAGGCCATAGCAATGTGGCAAAATGAAAAACCAGATTTGATACTTATGGACATGCAGATGCCAATTATGGATGGTGTAGAAGCCACTATAAGCATTCGGGAAATGGAAAAAAGTGCTGGGACTCGTATTCCCATTATTGCCCTTACAGCTGGGGCAATGGTAGAGGAAAAAGAAAAATGTTTAGCGGCCGGGATGGACGATTTTGTTACCAAACCTATTGATCATGCCAAATTAATCGTTGTTATAGATAAAGCCTTAAAAAAACAAATATAACGAATACAAAATAAATATGAACAAACAATTTCTAGCCCTATTTTTTTTCATTTTCTCTTTATCACTTTCGGCGTATGATGCTGTAGGTCATCGTATTGTTGCGGACATTGCCTATCAAAATCTAACTTGCAAAACACGTAAGCAGATTGACAAAGTACTTGGAAAACACGGCATTATTTACGAGTCCACTTGGGCCGATGAAGTGCGGAGTGATAAAAAATACGCTTACAGTTATCAATGGCATTACCAAAACCTAAATGACAGCCTTACTACTACCGATTTAGAAAAACTGCTTGCCAATCCAAAATCGGAAGGCGCACATTTATTTTTTGCCATTGATTCTTTGACTACACGTTTAAAAAATGACAAGAACAATGCCGAAGCGCTGAAATTTCTGGTTCATTTTGTGGGCGACTTACACCAGCCTATGCATTTAGGACGTTTGCAAGATTTGGGTGGTAACAAATTGGATGTGAAGTGGTTTGGCAAGACTATTAATCTCCATTCACTGTGGGATAGCTACATTATTGAAGGAAATAAAATGTCGTATTCCGAAATAAGTAAATATTTGCAGGATAAATATGAGCCACAGAAAGCGGCGTTTAAAACATACAGCGTGCTGCAATCCGTAGAGGTGGGTTACGCCATTCGGACCCAAATTTACAATTATGACTACAGCGATACCAATAGTTACCATTATCTGTATTTCTTTAGCGATAAACAAGACGAAATGCTTTACCGAGCCGGCATTCAATTGGCCAATATCTTAAATTCTATTTTTAAGTAAGGTTCAGAAGTGATTTTTATTCAAAAAATACCAATCTGACATTTTTTATGCGCAAAAGCATCTGGTTTGTGCATAAAAATGTGTTTTTTAAAATGCTATTTGTATTTATATAAATAATTCTGTCGTTTTGATTATAAAAACATGTTTTTTTTCGAGGTCAAAAGCATTTTTTTTTGTACTTTTGCGCTTTATTTAAAAAAGGCGTAAAACTAACAACTAAATATACAACACAGTAGTATGAAAAAGCATAATTTTAATGCGGGACCTTCTATTTTACCTCGCGAAGTAATTGAAAAAACTGCTCAAGCAGTATTAGATTTTAATGGTTCAGGTTTATCAATTTTAGAAATCAGTCATCGTTCCAAAGATTTTGAAGCCGTAATTGGCGAGGCAGTAACACTTTTCAAAGAATTGTTGAATATACCTGAAGGTTATTCTGTTTTATTTCTTGGAAGTGGTGCAAGCATGCAATTTTGCATGGTTCCTTTCAATCTTTTTGAGAAAAAAGCAGCATACCTCAATACTGGAGTTTGGGCAAGTAAAGCCATGAAGGAAGCTAAAGGATTTGGCGAAATAGTAGAAGTGGCTTCTTCTAAAGATGCTAATTATACTTTTATTCCGAAAGATTACGTTATTCCTACGGATGCCGATTATTTCCACATCACCACAAATAACACTATTTATGGAACTGAAATGCGCACTGACATCGATTCACCAGTGCCATTGGTAGCCGATATGTCATCAGATATTTTTTCCCGTCCAATGGATGTTTCTAAATACGGAATTATCTATGGTGGAGCGCAAAAAAATCTTGCACCTGCAGGACTTGCTTTTGTGATTGTAAAAAATGATTTGTTGGGCAAAGTATCTCGCTATATTCCTAACATGCTCAACTACAAAACGCATATTGCTGAAGGCTCAATGTTCAACACACCTCCGGTATTGCCTATCTACAGTGCCATGGAAAATTTGCGCTGGTTGAAAGCCAATGGTGGTTTGGTGGAAATGGAAAAACGTAACATCGCTAAAGCCGAATTGCTTTATAACGCCATCGACAACAGCAAAATGTTTTTAGGTACAGCCGTTAAAGAAGACCGTTCACGCATGAATGTCTGTTTTGTAATGAAACCAGAATACAAAGAACTGGAAGCTGATTTCTTGAAATTTGCTACTGCAGCTGGAATGGATGGCATCAAAGGACACCGCTCGGTAGGTGG
>JAIFKQ010000065.1 GCA_020049515.1 Paludibacter sp.
ACTTATCGGAGCAGACTCATTTATCAATCATTAAAAAGGCTATGAATTGTTTTTCATAGCCTTTTTAAGTATTAGCTTCATAGCCAATTTATGTGCTGTTTTATTGATCTTTGTAGTTTTCAAGAATTGCTTTAACACCATCTGGCGAAACTCGTCCGTACACTTTTTCACCCACCAAAACTACTGGTGCCAGACCGCAAGCACCTACACAGCGCAGGCAATTGATAGAGTATTTACCATCGGCACTCGTTTCTCCAACTGTTAAATGCAGCTCTTTTTTGAACTCTTCAAGCACTTTTTCAGCACCACGAACATAACATGCAGTACCGGTACAAATAGAAATTGGAAAGCGACCTCTTGGAATCATGGTGAAATACGAATAAAATGTCACCACGCCATACACGTGAGCTGCCGATACGCCTAATCCATTGGCAATTAGCTCCTGCACTTCTGCTGGAAGGTAGCCAAACTCATGTTGCGTTTCGTGAAGCACATTGATCAATTCGCCAGGCTCGTTGTTAAAAGACCTGCAAATTTCCATGATTTTTTCAATCTTACTTTCCGATAATTTTACCTTAACATTTTTCTTGCTTTTTTCCACGCTACTGTATGTATTTATTACTGCGGGCTTGTGAATTTCGGTTACTGGCTTAACGGTTGTAGGCTCTACTGTTTTCTGAACAGGGGTGTCAGTTATTATTTTACTAATCATATTTTTTGTTTTTATGATTTATCTGATATTAAGAAAAAATAAACTCGGAAATTATTCAATTACTACGTCATTACTTTTATTAAAGTAATGTGTGTGAAGTAATTGATGTGATTTTTGCCCACAGGGTTCACCCAAAAACTCTTCATACAATTTGAGAATTTGCGGATTTTGGTGTGATTTCCGAATCGTTTTTCCAGCATCTTCAGCGTAAATGGATGCAGCGCGTTTTTTTAGAATTTCGCTTTTCCCGTGGTGAAAAGGTTGACCGCCCCCACCTATACAACCTCCAGGGCAAGCCATGATTTCGATGGCGTGATATTTGGATTTTCCAGTCCTAATATCATTCAAAAGTGTACGTGCATTAGCTAACCCATGAGCAATACCTATATTGATAGGTAGCCCGTCGAAATCAACAGTAGCCGAACGGATTCCGTCCATGCCACGCAATGCTTCAAATTCAACTTTCTCTAGTGATTTGCCAGTATGTAATTCGTAAGCTGTACGACAAGCCGCCTCGATAACTCCACCCGTATTGGCAAAAATTACGCCCGCTCCCGATGATTCGCCAAGTGGATTATCAAAACTTTCGTTAGGTAAATCCATAAAATCGATATTAGATTGCTTGATAAAATGAGCCAACTCTCTTGTGGAAATAGAAAAGTCAACATCAGGGTTTCCATCAACTTTAAATTCCTCGCGTTGGCATTCGTATTTTTTTGCCAAACACGGCATAACCGAAACCACGATTAAATCTTTGCGATCTACCCCGATTTTGTCTGCAAAATATGTTTTTGCCACAGCGCCAAACATTTGCTGTGGCGATTTTGCTGTGGAAGGAATATCCAACATGTCTGGAAAGTTATGTTCGAAAAAATTTACCCAGCCTGGACAACAAGAAGTTAGCATTGGCAATTTAACCGTAGTGTCACCACTCAAATGACGGTTTAATCGTCCCAATAATTCGGTTCCTTCTTCCATAATAGTCAAATCGGCAGCAAAATCAGTATCAAACACATAATTAAAGCCTAAACGACGCAAAGCGGCAACCATTTTTCCTGTAACCGAAGTTCCAGCTTCAAGTCCAAACTCTTCTCCCAGTGCAGCTCGTACAGCAGGTGCTGTTTGTACAATAACCGTTTTTGTTTTGTCGGATAAAGCACGAAGTACATCGTTGGAGTGATCAACCTCTGTTAATGCGCCAGTAGGACAAACCGAAACGCATTGTCCGCAATAAGTGCAGGGCGATTTTTCCAAATCCATTTCAAATGCTGGTGCTACAACCGATTTGAAACCACGGTTTACTGCCGAAAGTGCACCAACAGTTTGAACTTCGTTGCACATCATTTCGCATCTGCGGCACATAATGCATTTATCCACATCACGAATAATTGAAGGTGAAGTATCTATTCGGTAAGTTGATTTTTCGCCTTGATAAGGAATATCTCGAATGCCAAACTTAGTAGCAATGCTTTGCAATTCACAACTTCCCGATTTTGCACACACCAAACAATCGAATGGATGATCGGAAATCATCAGTTTTACAATCGTTCGGCGCGCATTCAGCACACGGATATTATGTGTGTTTACCACCATCCCATCTGTGGCTTCAGTAGCACAAGATGGAGCCAAATTCTTGCGTCCTTCTACTTCTACTACGCAAACTCTACATCCACCAGGTTTGTTCTCTATTTTCATGTCGCAAAGTTCAAAATGGCAAAGCGTAGGAATTTCAATGCCTATTTTCTTAGCCGCTTTCAGCACTGTGGTACCTTGCGCCACTTCTACCACTTTATTGTCTATTGTTAGCTTAATCGTTTCCATGTTGTACTTTTACTTTGTGTTCCAATTTAATACTAATTGCATCGAATGCACATTTTTCTTCGCAGGCACCGCATTTGATACAAATATTCTGATCAATATAGTGTATCTGTTTTTTGTCGCCAATGATTGCATTTACAGGGCAGCTGCGTTTACAAGCAGTACAACCTACGCAAAGACTATCCTCAATCACATAATACAACAAGGCTTTACATTGTCCAGCTCTACATTTTTTATCCTCCACATGCTCAACGTATTCGTCCCAGAAGTTCTCTAGGGTTGACAAAACTGGATTTGGTGAGGTTTGACCCAGTCCACACAACGATGTATCTTTAATTACCGAACTTAAATTTTTAAGTCTTTCCAAGTCTTCCATGCTCCCTTTTCCTTGGGTGATTCGTTCCAGCACTTCATACAAGCGTTTATTGCCAATTCGGCAAGGCGTGCATTTTCCACACGACTCCTCAACAATAAAATCCAAGTAAAATTTGGCAACCGACACCATACAATCATCTTCGTCTAGCACAATCATTCCACCAGATCCCATCATAGATCCAACTTCAATCAAATTATCATAATCAATGGGAGTCTCCAAATGCTTTTCGGTCAAACATCCTCCCGAAGGGCCACCCGTTTGTACTGCTTTGAATTTTTTGCCATCCTTAATTCCGCCTCCAATTTCAAAAATTATTTCGCGCAACGTTATACCCATTGGCACTTCAATTAAACCAACATTGTTGATTTTTCCTGCCAATGCAAATACTTTTGTTCCTTTCGATTTCTCTGTTCCAATGCTTGCAAACCATTCGGCTCCATTGTTTATAATCATTGGAATATTAGCAAAAGTCTCTACGTTGTTCACATTCGTAGGTTTGCCCAAATAGCCAGAAACAGAAGGAAATGGTGGTTTGAAAGTTGGTTCACCACGCATGCCCTCCATCGAGTGGATTAGTGCTGTTTCTTCCCCGCAAACAAATGCACCAGCACCGTATCGAAGTTGAATGTCAAAATCGAAACCTGAACCCAAAATGTCTTTCCCCAAAAATCCGATTTCACGCGCTTGGCTAATGGCTTTTTTTAGGCGAGAAATGGCAAGCGGATATTCAGCACGTATATAAACCAGTCCTTTTGTGGCACCTATTGAAAAACCACAAATAGCCATGGCTTCTATTACAGAATGAGGATCACCTTCAAGTATGGCTCTATCCATAAATGCGCCTGGGTCACCTTCGTCGGCGTTGCACACCACAAATTTTTGGTCGGCTTCTACTTTGCTAGTAATATCCCATTTTAAGCCAGTAGGAAAGCCACCACCACCACGTCCACGCAATCCCGATTTTTTGATAATGTCTATGGTTTGCTGTGCATTAAGCTGCGACAATACTTTGCCTAGTGCTACATAACCATCGTTTACTAAATAATCGGTCACATCCTCAGGGTTGATAGCCCCACAGTTGCGTAACGCAATACGAAGTTGTTTTTTGTAAAAACCCATTTTTTCCGAATCGCTTACTTTTTCATTAGTTGCGGGGTCGGTGTAAAATAAACGATTAATTTTGTTGCCTTTAACCAGATGCTCATCAATAATTTCGCGGGCATCGCCTGGTTTTACCTCGGTATAAAAGGTATTGTCGGGCAATACTTTTACAATTGGTCCTTTTTCGCAAAAACCGAAACATCCAGTTTGTGTTACACGTATGTTTTGGTCTAGGCCTTTATCAATGATGATTTCTTTGAGCTTTTCATCTAACGATTTGCTCTCAGCTGCATGACACCCTGTACCACCACATACATGAAGATGTTTGGTGTATTTTGCCCTCTCGGCAACCAACATCTCCTTCATTTTTTTAAGATCAGCAAAAGAATTTACTTTTGTCATAGTTTAATTCGTTATCTCGTGTGTGTATTATTTTAGTTAAATATATTGTTCAATGCTTTGCGTCTATGTATATATGAAAGTGTTATTTGTCAAAATCCGAAAGTTTTTTACAAATCCGTTGTTGATATAAATAGTTTTTTTTTGCCCTAAGGAAATTAATGTATTGTCTGTTTTATTCAGTTAGCTAACTAACCAGTGTGTTTCTATTTATCTTAGTGCTCAAAAGAAATCAACTTATCAGCTAAAACTTTTATTTTAGCTGTTTTTTTTATAGAAAAGTAAAAAGTGAACTTCAAAGAAAATGGACTGCTGACTGAAATGTCAATGGGCTAAATGTAGGACTATATAGATAGTAAATTTTTCTTTTATCAAAAATGCAATTCTATAGGGATATAAGTAATTAATAATGAACAATTAATAATTAGTAAGACATAGTAAATGAGTAACTTTCGAATTAACAAATATATCAATAAATAATTTCAACTACTTACTAGTGCTGTGTTAATTTTAAATTTTAAAATTATGTGCATCAACAACTTAAAAACTAATCAATACGTCATAAATTACCTAACATAACACTAGTAGAAAAAATAAGCTGCAAGTTTGCTAAATTACCAGCAAATTTCACTAAATGCTGTTATTTTTAAATTTCCCACAAAAATAATACTTTGAATTGAACAACACAAGGCATTACGGAAAAATTTCTTTAATCAAATGATAAATAAAATCAATCCTCTTTAATCATTTAGTATTCCAATAAAAAAGCGACTTTAAGGATGAAAAAAAGGGCAGCAAATTTTCATTGCTGCCCCAAAATAAAATAATAATAGATTTATTCCACCACTTCGCCAATAAGGGCAGCAGATGAAGCACTCAACACTCGAATTTGAATGGTTTCACCAATTTGGCGGCCAATTCTTGGAAATATAACCACTTTGTTTTGCGATGTTCTACCAAAAAGTTGTTCTTTCGACTTTTTCGAAAAGCCCTCCACCAATACTTCAAACGTTTTTCCAATATCATTTTTGTTGCCTTGATGGGTAATTTCACGCTGTACTTCGATGATTTCGGCCAGACGTCGCAATTTTTCTTCCTCTGGAATATTGTCGGGCAATCGTTTGGCCGCAAAAGTGCCAGGTCGCTCGGAGTATTTAAACATATAGGCCAAATCAAATTTCACTTCGCGCAACAATGCCAAAGTTTCCTGATGATTTTCTTCTGATTCGTTGTGAAACCCGCAGAACACATCTGTACTGATAGAAGCTTCTGGTAAAATGCGATGAATGGCAGCTACGCGCTCCAAATACCACTCGCGGGTGTAATTTCTTTTCATCAGTTTTAGCACATTATTGCTTCCCGACTGCACAGGAAGGTGAATGGATTTGCAAAGATTGGGATACTTTGCAATGGTTTCGAGCATGCGGTCGCACATATCTTTGGGATGGGGAGTCGAAAATCGGAATCGAATTTCGGGTGCAGCTTCCGCCACTATCCGCAATAAATCGGGAAATTCAATCAGTGATTCGTCCTCGTTTTCAAACTTGTACGAATTTACATTCTGACCAAGCAAGGTCACTTCTTTGTAGCCCTTTGATTGTAAATCCTTTAGCTCGTTCAAAATACTATTTACGTCGCGGCTGCGTTCCATTCCACGGGTATATGGTACAATACAATAAGTACAAAAGTTATTACAGCCTCGAGTTATAGAAATAAAACCAGAAATGGATTTGCCAATTCGTGTTGGCAAAATATCGCTGTAAGTTTCAGTGGTTGATAATTCCACATTGATGGCTTTGTTGCCACTTTCTACAATTCCAATCAAATTTGGAATATCCAAATAGGCATCTGGTCCCACAACGATATTAACGCCGTGATCGTTGATAAGCTCCTCTTTTACGCGCTCGGCCATACAGCCTATTACGCCTACTATGAGCTTTTTGTTTTTGCGTTTTAATGCTCCAAAAGATTTGAGGCGGTTTATCACTTTTTGCTCAGCATTATCCCGTACCGAACAAGTATTTATAAATATAGCATCTGCTTCGGTAATATTCTCGGTCAAAGCAAACCCATCCATTTCCATGATTGATGCCACTACTTCACTATCAGCCACGTTCATTTGGCAGCCATAAGTCTCTATAAAGAGCTTTTTGTCGTTCAAAGCGGATTTAAAGTCCGATGAAGCAACAGTTTGTTCGTTCATATTTTTTTGTTTTATAGTTGTAATTAGAACTACAAAGGTACATTTTATAATCAAATTAAAAAAATAATAACCGTTATGTTTATTTAACGTATAATTAGTGTAAACCCTAAGTGGCTGTATTTGTATTATTTATATGCAAAAAATAGGAGAAAAAGTCATACCTGCGATTAATAAGACGAATAAATATCAGATTGAAGTTTGCACAATCAAAAAAAAAATATCACTTTTGCAGAGTAAACAAACAGATAAATTTTTCATAGTTAAGGTTTAGGTTAAAATGTGCAATGGGTGGCTGTGAAGTTACCCATTGTTTTGTTATAGCTACAACGTTAATTTTTATTCAAAAAATCAATTTTTGAGTGAGTTGAAAATTTTTAATGAAAATAATTCATCAATTATTTGGTAGTTTAAAATATTATTCTCACTTTTGCAGTGTAAACAAACAGATAAATTTTTCATAGTTAAGGTTTAGGTTAAAATGTGCAATGGGTGGCTGTGAAGTTACCCATTGTTTTATTATAACACTTTTGTTAATCTCCTAATATACTGTCCTTATTTCTGTAATCGAAAAAAACCAATGTAATTTTTAATTGAAAATATTATCCTAATTGTTTGGTGTTATAAAATATTATTCTCACTTTTGCATTGTAAACAAACAGATAATTTTTTCATAGTTAAAATTTTGGAATATATTGGCAATGGGTGGCTGTGAAGTTACCCATTGTTTTTTCAATTATATTTAATTAGTAATAATCTTAGGTGATACTTAAAAATATACTGTATTTTTGTATTACACAAAATAAAATATTTATGGATAGTATAGGCGATTATATATATTTGATTATTTTGGCATTGGCCGGATTAAGTGGGTTGTTTAAAAAGAAAAAAGAAACAGGCGCTTCAACTCCAACTTCAAGCAAAAAATCTTGGGAAGATGTTTTGCGTGATTTAGTTCCAATAGAAGAAGAACTCAATATTGAACCAGAAGTAGTACCGAATGTAGTTTCCACAGTTCCTCCTATAACTTATCAGAGTTATGAAACTGCTCCAGATCCTTTAGTATTGCGCGCTAAGAAACCAGTGTCAAATATGGTTTCAGCCAAAAATCCTATTGTAACTGAAAGAAAAATAGATACAACAAATAGTTCTCAAACTGAATTTAATTTTAGTACATTGGATGATGCCAAAAGAGCATTTGTTTATTCTGAGATTTTTAATAGAAAATACTAAGGAGTATTGCTGGATGTATTAAATAATTTCAAATTAACGTATGCCAGCACCAATTTATCCCTAAGTATGCTTTTAAACACAAATATATTTGTGTTTTAATACCTTTAAAGCTAGTATATTTGCACTACAAAAATAGATGAGATAAATCAGAATGAGAGTTCCGGCCAATTATTGTCGGAATTCTTTTTTGTTATAGAGATAAAAAATAATAAACCTTAAAAGGAAAACTGTTATGGCAACAAATTATATGACCGCCGAAGGTTATAAGAAATTGGTAGATGAATTGAATGAACTTGAAAGAGTACAACGCCCATCTATATCCAAACAAATTGGAGAAGCGCGCGACAAAGGAGATTTGTCTGAAAATGCAGAATACGATGCTGCTAAAGAGGCGCAAGGAATGCTCGAAATGAGAATCTCTAATCTGAAAGGCATGGTTACATCTGCCCGTATGATAGATCAATCGAAAATTAATACCAAAGAAGTTCAAATATTGACTCGTGTGAAAATAAAAAACACTAAAACCGAGCAAATTATGACTTATATGATAGTATCTGAAAGTGAAGCAAATTTTAAAGAAGGCAAATTATCTGTTACAACGCCTATTGCTAAAGGACTACTTGGAAAAAAAGTGGGTCAAAAAGCCACTGTTACTGTACCATCGGGCGTAATGGAGTTTGAAATAATTGAAATATCACTCTAAAAGCTCATATTTCAGTGCTGCTTTTCCTTTCAATTGTTTAATGTAAACGATTCAATAGTAAATCAATATATGGCAACTATATTTAGTAGAATAATAGCTGGAGAAATTCCTTGCTATAAAATTGCGGAAAACGAGAAATTCTTTGCGTTTTTAGATATAAATCCACTCTCTAAAGGTCATGTTCTTGTTGTTCCCAAATTGGAAGAAGATTATATTTTTAATTTGGATGACAACACACTTAGTGAAATGATTGTTTTTTCAAAAAAAATAGCTCAAGCCCAAAAAAAAGCCATTGCATGTCAACGTATTGGTCTAACTGTGATAGGGTTGGAAGTGCCACACGCACATATACATCTTATTCCAATTAATGAAGAAAATGATATGAATTTTCAACGCCCAAAATTGAAAATTAGTGCAGAGGAGTTGGACGATATTGCTAGTGTTATTAGAAAACAACTTTAGTACTTAAATTTTTTAAATTTGCGTGTCCTTTTTTTACGCTATTTTCACTTCCTTTTATTATATCAACCCGTTAAATGATTGATTGAATAATAATTAATTACTAGTGTTATGTAAGGAAATTTGTGATGTATTGAATAATTAGTGAATTGTTGCTGAACAGACTTTTAATATATTAAAATTAATAATTAGCTGGATTTATCTATTTTTTTATAACTTCAATTTGGCACTTCTGAATAGCCAGTTAATGTTCAAATACTTCCAATACTGGCAGCTAAAATACTCTATTTTTTATTAGATTCAATTCCCAACTAGCAAAACACCACAGTTGAATGATTTTCAAGTGTGGTGTTTTTTTATTTCCAAAAAATTGCACTACCTCTTTTTCAACTGCTTTAATACAATTTTTGCAAACTATGAAGACAAATACAATCGATAAAGTTTTTTAACAATAGATACTCGCTGATATATAGGACTTTAACCATTAGGGGCTGGACGTTTGAAAATTAGACTGTTGTATCGTTCATATTTTTCACTTGTTTCATTATTTCTCAAATCTCGAATGTAAAAATAATTTCATGCTTTTTTTCATTCTTTTTTTTCTATCTGTTCAAACTTTCTGGATAGCAGAATATTAACCGATTAGGGTGCTTTTTCAGGTTTGTTTAGAGCCTGCGTTTTTGAAATTATTTTTTAGCTAATGGGTAGCTCCAATGGTTACTAATTTTTAATTTTGCCTAACTGTTTTTTTATTGCGAAAGACTATTGTGAAAAATAATTTCAGGTTTGTGATAATTTCTCCCTTTTAATATGTATTTTTGTTGCGTTTATTTATTAAAACTCCCTAGTAGTATATGATTTTTCGTACAAAACTTATATTGTTTTATCTTACTGTTAGCATTAATATTTTCACACAAAATCTTGAATGGAAAGCTGGTTTAAACTATTTTTTTGATAATACCGAATATGAAAAATCAACGTTAACTCAAGATCAAACCATGAATGGGGTTCATTTATCTCCAGAGTTAGGTATGTCATGGGATACAGCACATGCTATATTTGGAGGCATTGATGCATTGAAAATTTCGGGAACCAATTCATTTGTCGATAAAATAGATTTAATTGCTTATTATCAATATAGCTCACCCTATATTCATTTTCAAGCAGGTGCTTTTCCCCGTGCAAATTTGCTTTCCAATTATTCCGATTTTTTTTATCAAGATTCTGTTCTCAATTTTCGACCAATTATGCAAGGCTTCTTTGTCCGGGCTGGCAATAATAAAGCCTTTTATTCCCTTTGGCTCGATTGGATAAATCATCAAACTACTACCGAAAGAGAGGCTTTTTACGTTGGTGCGTCGGCACATAAATCTTTTGGTTATTTGTTTGCTGATTTTGAATCGTATATATTTCATTATGCCAATGTAAATCCTAGCAACCCACTTTATCATGTGTGCGATAATGGTTTGGCACATTTATCTTTTGGTACCTCTTATGCTAATAAACAAGGTTTGGACACTTTATTGTTTGCCGTAGGTGTGCTGGCTGGTTTTGAAAGAGACCGCGGTTTGGGCGATGCTGGCAACATTCCGTTGGGTGCGGTGGTTCGGCTTAATGTAGAATATCGAGGTTTAGGGCTAAAAAACACACTGTATTTGGGCAATCCTCGCTTGGTAATGTATAATAAATATGGAGGAAACTTATATTGGAGCAATCCGTTTTTACGGTCTGGTTCGTATTTGCAAACTAAACTCTATTTGACTGTACATAAAAGTCAGTGGTTGCAAAGTAAAGTGGGGGTTAATCTACATTTCTCGGAAAAGAAACTTTTTTTTGAACAAACTTTTTCGGTGGTTGTCTCCCTTAATAGTTTAACGAAATCTAAGGGTGAATCAATCTCCGTTTTTAAATATAAACAAAACTAAATTTGCACAAAGGATTTATCAACAACCTCAAATTATTTATCTATGCTAGTAAAAACTTTTGGAGCAGCCGTTCAAGGTATCAATGCCACTATAGTAACCATTGAAGTTAATGTAAGTAAAGGCATTCGTTTTTTGCATGTTGGGTTGCCCGATAATGCGGTAAAGGAAAGTCATGAACGAATTGCATCTGCTTTGGTTTATACAGGTCATACGTTTCCACGCAAGCAAATAGTTATTAATATGGCTCCTGCCGATATTCGCAAAGAGGGTTCGGCCTACGATTTGCCCTTAGCTATTGGTATTATGGCTGGCGACGAAACGTTAAAATCGGAGGAGCTAGAAAAGTACGTAATTATGGGCGAATTGTCATTAGATGGTAGTTTGCAGCCCATAAAAGGAGTTTTGCCCATTGCCATTAAAGCGCGAGAAGAGGGATACAAAGGTTTTATTTTGCCCAAACAAAATGCGCGCGAGGCTGCCGTAGTTAATAATTTGGAGGTTTATGGCGTAGAAAGTATCAAAGAAGTGATAGACTTTTTTAATGGTAAATGTACTTTAGAGCCTACCATTGTAAACACCCGCGAAGAGTTTTTTAGCAACCTTAATATGTTGGAAATTAATTTTGCTGATGTGAAAGGACAAGAAAATGTGAAGCGGGCGTTGGAAGTGGCTGCTTCGGGTGGACATAATATAATAATGGTTGGACCTCCTGGTGCAGGTAAATCAATGTTGGCCAAGCGATTGCCGACTATTTTGCCTCCGCTATCGTTGCAAGAAGCGTTGGAAACCACCAAAATTCATTCAGTAGTTGGAAATCTGGATAGCAACACCTCACTCATTTCGCAAAGACCATTCAGGAGTCCGCACCATACTATTTCGGATGTTGCACTTGTTGGCGGTGGGGCATTTCCACAGCCAGGAGAAATTTCACTGGCTCATAATGGAGTGCTTTTTCTAGACGAGCTTCCTGAGTTTAAACGAACTGTGTTAGAAGTAATGAGGCAACCCCTCGAGGATAGAAAGATCTGTATTTCGAGGGCTAAATTTTCTATTGAGTTTCCAGCTAGTTTTATGTTGGTGGCTTCCATGAACCCTTGTCCGTGTGGTTATTACAATCATCCCGACCGCGATTGTGTGTGCGGGCCTGGCGTTGTGCAAAAATACCTAAGCCGCATTTCTGGACCTTTGCTCGACAGAATTGACATTCACATTGAGATTGTCCCTGTTCCTTTCGAGAAATTGGCCGACATGAAAGATGCCGAAAGTAGCGAGGACGTACGCAATAGAGTAATAAAAGCCAGGCAAATTCAGGAACAGCGCTTCAAAGATATTGATGGAGTATATTGTAATGCCCAAATGTCGTCGAAACAGCAACGTACATTTGCCCAACCTGACAAAGCTGGATCCGAATTGCTTAAAAATGCGATGCTGAGATTAAATTTATCGGCACGTGCTTACGACCGAATTATCAAAGTAGCCCGAACCATTGCCGATTTGGAAGATTCGGAGAATATACTATCTAATCATATTGCTGAAGCTATTAACTATCGAAACTTGGATAGAGAAGGATGGGCGGGATAATTTCTTTAAAGTTGAATATAAGAAGATTTGAAGATTGCAACTTTTCCAAAGTTTCATTTGACTTTGGAAAAGTTACAATCGGAATTTTAGGGACTTTATCGTTAAAAATGCAGCTAGTGTTATGAGACACTTACAGCGGTTTTCGCAAATCTATTCCACATGTTTTTCGGCACCATAAGATGACCTCACCAGTGGGCCACTTTCCACATATCGGAAGCCTTTTTTCAATCCTATTTGTTTGTATTCTGCAAACTTTTCGGGCGTAATATATTCTTTTACACCTACATTGTAGCGCGAGGGTTGCATGTATTGTCCAATGGTGAGAATGGAGCATCCTGTAGCCAACGCATCATCCATTAAAGCTAGAATTTCCTCTTCTTTTTCGCCCAATCCAAGCATAATTCCTGTTTTTGCAGCCACTTTTTGCGACGCAATATACGCCAATACTTGTAGGCTGGTATCGTATTGCGCTTTGGTACGAATTTCGGGTGTCAATCGGCGCACTGTTTCTAGGTTGTGCGAAATGATATTTGGTTTTTCAGCAATAATCAGGTCTAACAAGGCTGTTTTTCCGTCAAAATCAGGTATCAATACTTCCAAAGTAGTTTCTGGGTTAACCTTTTTTATGGCACGAATGGTTTCGGCCCAGTGATTGGCGCCACCGTCGGGCAAGTCGTCGCGGTCAACGGACGTAACTACTGCATGGCGTAAATTCATTAATTGAACTGATTCGGCAAGTTTCGTTGGTTCTTGCGGGTCAACTAGTTGTGGCCGACCGCTTTTTACATTACAAAAAGCACAAGAGCGTGTGCAAACATCACCTAAAATCATAAAAGTGGCAGTTCCTCTGTTCCAGCACTCGCTGATATTGGGGCACTTACCGCTTGTGCATATTGTGTGGAGACCGTGTTCTTGTACCACTTTGTTCACATGTACATATTCGGCATTACTATGTAGATTGGTTTTTAGCCATTCGGGTTTTCGAAGATAAGTCATCAGATTTGTTTGTTTTTTTTAATTGATTTGCAAAGGTAGAACATTTTTTGAACCAAGATGTTCTGACGCATTTTTAGATTTAATTTTATTGAAAATAAAATTGGAAGTAGTTTGTTGAAAAAAAAGTGAAGCTATTACAGTTTCACTTCTTAAAAAAAATGACAAGCTAAATAATTAAGCTTAAAACATGTAAACGAAATTTACCGTTGTTACTCTATTCGTTGAATTAGTAGGCTGCGGTAAAGTTGAATTAATCAAAGCCGTATTTTTTATTCCTTGGCTAAAAGTCGCGCCCAGTTGAATCTTACGGAATAACTCTATCCCTGCTCCAAAATTATATCCATAATCGGCACGTTCCATGAAGCTTCCAAATACTTCTTCATAGCTTGTATTTGCTGTTTCATTTACCATTTTGGCACTCAAGGCATAACCGCCATAAATACCTCCAAATCCATAAACTCCAATGAAACCAATTGATAATCTATATCTTATATTCAATGGAATTTCCAAATAGTTTATTTCTCTATAGCCTTCCTTATAAACATTATCTAAATCGATACTGTCAATTTTGAATGTACTTCCTTTTTGAGAAATTAAAGCCCCAATTTCCATTCCCAAACCTGATTTTTTCGGCATAAGTTGGTAAACTAACCCTATTTGATAGCCTTGTAAGTTATTGGAATTATAAGCAGCTGTAATATTTGGTTGGCTGAAAGATTTGATTTCGCTGGCTCTGTTCATTCCTGCTTTCAACCCAAATTGAGCATAAACGATTGAACTAGAAAGCAATACTAAGATGATAAGATTGATTCTTAAAACTGTCATGATATATGTGATAGAAATGAGATAGTGCAAACGCAATAATTATACCAAAATATTGGTTGGTTCTGCTTGGTTAGTATTGTTTTATAAAAAAATCCAATTCGCAATTATTAAAATTGCTAATTGGATTTTTCGTATGTGTTGAAATGACAAATTATTTTCTTGTCATTCTTTTGCGTTCATTTTCGTCGAGGTAGATTTTACGCAATCGGATACTTGTTGGTGTAAGTTCCACATATTCATCTTCTTTGATGTACTCCAATGCTTCTTCCAAACTGAAAACGATTGGCGGAATTAATTTTGCTTTATCGTCGGCACCAGAAGCACGCATGTTGGTAAGTTTCTTTGGTTTGGTTACATTTACTACGATGTCACCTTCCTTTGAGCTCTCGCCAACTACTTGTCCAGCATATATATCATCTTGTGGAAACACAAAGAATCTACCACGGTCTTGCAATTTATCCAATGAATAAGCAAATGCTTTGCCATCTTCCATTGAAATAATAGAACCGTTATTCCGTTTTTCGATATGCCCTTTATAGGGCTGATATTCCAAGAAACGGTGTGACATAATTGCCTCGCCAGCCGAAGAAGTAAGCACTGCATTACGCAATCCGATAATACCACGCGAAGGAATTAGAAATTCCAATTGAATACGGTCGTTTACCACTTCCATCGTCAACATTTCGCCTTTGCGGATGGCTACCATTTCAATCACTTTTCCAGAACAATTTTCTGGTAAGTTAACTGTAAGTTGTTCAATTGGCTCGCAACGAACGCCATCAATTTCCTTGAAAATTACTTGTGGTTGACCCACTTGCAACTCAAAACCTTCACGACGCATGGTTTCAATTAAAACCGACAAGTGAAGCACTCCACGACCAAAAACTTGCCAAACATCCGATTCCATGTTTTTTTCAACACGTAATGCCAAGTTTTTATCCAATTCTTTTGTCAAGCGGTCTTGAATGTGACGTGAAGTTACAAACTTTCCCTCTTTTCCAAAAAATGGTGAGTTATTGATAGTGAAAACCATGCTCATGGTTGGCTCATCAATAGCAATAGGGGTAAGTGGCTCTGGGTTTTGTAAATCGCAAATAGAATCACCAATTTCAAATCCGTCAATTCCTACCAATGCACAAATATCACCCGATTTTACTTCTGTGGCACGCGTACGTCCCAACCCTGTAAAGGTGTGCAATTCTTTTATCCGGCATTTAATAGGTGTTCCGTCACGTTTCACTAAATTTACGTCCATGCCTTCGCGTAAAGTACCACGATGTACACGTCCCACAGCAATACGACCTACATAAGATGAAAAGTCGAGTGAAGTGATTAACATTTGTGGTGTTCCTTCAAGGTATTCTGGTTCGGGGATATGTGCAATAATGGCATCAAGCAATGGAACAATATTGTCGGTAGGTGTATTCCAATCTTCCGACATCCAATTATTTTTGGCAGAACCATAAATAGTATGAAAGTCCAATTGATTTTCGGTAGCATCCAAGTTGAACATTAAGTCAAATACCGCTTCATGCACTTCGTCTGGGCGACAGTTTGGTTTATCCACTTTGTTGACAACCACGATTGGTTTAAGTCCAATTTGTAAGGCTTTTTGCAACACAAAACGAGTTTGTGGCATTGGTCCTTCAAAGGCATCAACCAAAAGAAGTACGCCATCGGCCATGTTTAACACACGTTCCACCTCACCACCAAAATCGGCGTGACCCGGTGTGTCAATTATATTAATTTTATATCCAAGATAGTCTATAGATACGTTTTTTGCTAATATGGTAATACCTCTTTCGCGTTCTAGGTCGTTGTTGTCCATAATTAACTCGCCCGCGGTTTCGTTGTCGCGGAATAAATGTCCGGCCAATAACATCTTGTCAACCAGGGTCGTTTTGCCGTGGTCAACGTGGGCAATAATAGCGATATTTCTAATTTTTTGCATGTAATACTATCTTTTTTTTTGAGGGTACAAAGGTAGTCAAAATAATTCAATTAGCATTTTATTTCGCAATCTATCTGAATGATACGAAGTAATCATTGAATCGTTTTTTTGTTTAAACTGATGCTTTTGTCATTTCTTTTATCAAAAACCCGAAATAATCTATTGTTGTTTGAAAAAAAAGAAGTACTTTTGCCCTCCAAATTTAGCGTAATCTCTGACAGAATATAGAGTGGTCTGTGAATATTGCGCCAATTATTTTATAAAAAAAAGAACAATAATGGACTTTATTAAAATTGCTGAACAAGCATTTCTAGTTGAAAAAAACCATCCTGCTTTTAAAAGTGGTGATACAGTTACAGTTGCTTATCGTATTATTGAAGGTGCAAAAGAGCGTATTCAAGAGTTTCGTGGTGATGTAATAAAAATTGTTGGACACGTTGGAAACAAACGTTTTACTGTTCGCAAAATTTCGAGTAATATCGGTGTAGAACGTATTTTTCCCTTAGATTCACCTTTTATTGAAAGTATTGTGGTAAATAAACATGGTAAAGTACGTCGTGCTAAATTGTACTATTTACGTGCTCTTACTGGTAAAAAAGCTAGAATCAAAGAAAGACGCGTATAATTACCGTTTTCATTTGACAAGAAATAATAAAAAAGAAATTCGTTTATCGGGTTTCTTTTTTTTTTCTGCATTTTTTTGAATAATTAAAATATCAACCTAACTATTTTAAATTTAATGACTTATTGAAGAAAATGATTTTTTTTCTGAAATTTATAGTAGAATTAAAGCGTAAAATATTTTTTTTTGACTAGTGGTAAACATTGAGTTATATGTCATACTATTGACTTCAACAATATTGATAGATTATTTGATTAGAATAATTACCTTTGTCCTGAAAAAAAATCGAAAAGTAGTTTATTAAAAATTGGATAACAATCTGTGGAAGAAGTGATAACATTGTTGCGCGAGGGCAATCACAACGCATACGAACATCTTTTTGAGACGTTGTATGAACCGCTATGCCGGTATGCTTATTCCATTTTGCGGGATGGGGCTGAAACGGAAGATGCTGTTCAACGAATTTTTTGTAAATTGTGGGATCAGCGAGCAGATTTAACTATTAATAGTTCTATTAACTCGTATCTCTATCGGATGGTTCATAACGATTGCTTGAATAAAATACAGCAGCAAAACTCCCATAAGGAGCATAATTTGAATTATATTGCATCTATACCCGATTCAAATGATTCAGTATCAGATTATATTGGCTCAAATGAATTGCAAGCGACTATAGATAGAGCATTGGAAACATTACCTCCACAATGTAAGCGCGTATTTGAAATGAGTAGAAAAGAGCAACTCTCCTATTCAGAAATAGCCCAACAATTGGGTATTTCTACCAATACAGTGGAGAATCACATTGCCAAGGCACTAAAATTATTACGAGTGGAGTTAAAAGACTTTCTAACGTTATGGATACTTTTTCAGTTTTTAAAATAGACCAGCCATGAAACCAAACATCGATCTATTATTAGCTAGGTATTTTGGGGGCTCTAGTACTCCCCAAGATTTGGAGGCATTAGAGCAATGGCTTGCCTCATCGCCTTTAAATGAACTTGAATTTGAACGTTTGACAACTCTTTATCAGCGCTTACGTTCTCCGCAACTAGAAATGGCAATGCCAAATACAGCCGTTGCTAAAGCTAAATTTATGGCTTATATGCTCTCAGAAAAGCAAACTGTAAATATAAAAGATGCATCATTTCCCAAAACAATTTTATTTAAACGTTGGATGTTGGTGGCAGCAAGCGTAGCATTGATTCTTTCACTTTCAATTGTTTTTTGGAAATTACCACAAGCACAGCACGATGTGGTTTTTGCCACTCAAGCTAAGCCATTGCAGCGTGTTTTGTCTGACCAAACGGAGGTGAAACTGTCTGAATTGAGTAAAATTACTTACAGTTCCAATTATGGAAATGAAGCTAAAAATATTTTTTTGGAAGGTGAAGCTAGTTTCGAAGTGGGTCATGCCGGAAATGGAACTTTACGGGTGTGTGCCGACGAAACTTTTATTGAAGATATTGGTACTGTTTTTGAGGTATCTGCCTACCCAGATAGTAGTTACATAACTGTAAAAGTAAGTACAGGGCAAGTGCATTTTTATACCAAAACGAATAAAGGATTAGTAATAGCTGCCAACGAGACGGGGGTTTACGATAAAAAAACAAAAACATTCAAATTGTTGGTGCCTTCGGTCGAATCTATTGAAAAAATAGGGATGCACGCTAATTTTAATGCAATGATATTGAGCGAGGTAGTTGAAATTATTACCAAAGTATATCATGTAGATATCCGTTTTGCAGACCCGAATATTGCTATGCGTAAAATCACCGTTAATTTCGACGGGGAAAATCTTGATATGGTGCTTCAAATTATTGCTGAAACCTTGGATTTGACAATACTAAAGGAGGAGAATACTTATCTATTGAGAAATAAGAAATTCAATGCGCAGTAAAAAAGTATTAAATTATATTAGTCATAAATCCCAAACAATAAATTGCCTACATTCTAGTGTATGAATCTGTCCTTAAGATATTTATTTTGTCTTTTAATTATTACGCCCGTTTTTGTAATCGGCCAAAGTTTAAATGTTGATAAATTAGTATATTTTCCGAAGGGTAAGATGAGCCTAAAGTCGGTTTTGAAAACTATGAGTGTGCAAACTGGCTGCGTTTTTTCGTATGACCCCACCAAAATCCCCGAACAGCAGTCAATCATTATTTCATCTAGCAATCCATTAAAACTACAAGAAGCACTTCAGATTTTTTTACCCGTAAATGTGAAGTATAAACTGCGCGGTAAATATATTGTGTTGCAAAAAGGGACATCCCAGAACCTCAGTACCATGAAAATGCAATCTGCTTTGCCAGCTGTGGATTCCAGTCAAATGAAAGCTGTATTGAAAATTACTGAAACACAAAAAATAAACAATACAGTAGATTTGTTAGTAGATATTCCTCCCAGTGTATTGCAGAAAATCGATACTGTTTTGTCAAATAGACCGTTGGAGATATCCGAAACAATTCATCAAACAGATAGTTCAAGCATCAATGCATCGGTTAGTGCACGAAAGGTCACCAGTCCTTCGTCGGTCATTTCAAACGAAGCTGCATCTACGGAATCTAGTGGACAAAATATTGTTAGTAAATCCGAAATAGCTAAGGTGTCAAACTCTAATGTTGTTAATTTTGTTTCTCAAAAAGGTTTCTTGGAACTGGAGTTAGCTACTTACAACAAAATAAATTCATTTTCATTTCGTGCAGGTGCTCATAGCGTGTATTTGATACTTTCAATAGCCAATTACCCATCTAATTTCTACATGTTGGGTATAGGCGCTGGTATGGAAATGAAATTAAATGATCAGTTTGGGTTTAATTTAGAACTTGTAAGAAACACCCTAGTTAGTGGTAAATCCTATAAAATTGGCGTAAGGGGTACTATGACGCAATTTCGACCAGAACTAAACTATAGAATTGGTGAAAATTTTAAGGTTTTTGGAGCGCCTACTATACATTCGTATAAAACAAGTTACCTTAATAAAGAAACCAAGGCGTTGATAGATTTTCCGAAAAACGGGGGATTTGGAATAATTCTTGGGGTTAGAGTTGACATGATAGGGATATTATTTTAAAATGATATGAATTCATTGTTTTTTGATAATTAAATCTAAGTTTGTTATGTATTTCTTTTTCAGCTGTTTAATTGTATTTCGTAGAAAAATGCGTAGAAAATGATATTTTTTTTTCATTTTGACTAGTGGTAGTTTTAGTTTTGTTTGTCTTAGAATTATAAGACATAATAAAAGCATTCACTAACCAATTAAATTTTAGAAAAAATGAAAACAAGAAAATTTTGGGTTTTACCTACAGCCGTATTTAGTTTAGCAATTTTCGTATCTTGTCAATCAAATGACATGGATCAGCTCACCAATGCATCTGATGCAAGTGTTACCATTTTAAATACTGTGAGTAACGATGCTCAAGCCGCTAGCATCAGTCAAGAGGTGATAAGCAGTGTTGCCGAGTACACTCCCAATTTCGATTCGGGAAGTTACGGTGCGGTGGGTATGCAAAAAGTGAGTGTAAAAAACTCAGTAACCATTACATTGGATGATCCAGAGTCCAATACATTTCCAAAAGTTGTGACTATTGATTTTGGAACTTCAGGTTTTGTGGGTAGAAGACTTAATGTATTGAAGGGAAAAATTATTGTTACTATTCAAGCTAGAAATTCAAGAACTTACACCTACGATAACTTTACAATTAATGAGAATCAGCTAAAAGGCTATAAATCTGAAATTTTTAATGGAGTAGATACTTGGTATTACAGCGAAAAAGATACAATTGTACGAGTGGATGGAAAGAAAATTATTCGTAACTCGGAACGTACTCATGTATTAATAGACTTTAATCAAACTCCCTTTGTTTACAGTGATGACACGTATTCGATAACTGGAACGGTGAATGGAATGAATGAAAATGGAAGGTTTTATACCATGAGTGCCAATGAAAGCGAACCACTTATAAGCTATACTGGCTACAATTACTTTATTAAAGGCAAACTAACGCTTTCGTCTGAAGGAAAAACAGCTGTAGTGGATTACGGTGATGGAACGCACGACAGTTTGGCAACAGTAACAATGGACGGAGAAACGAAAGAAATAAATTTAAATAAATGATTTTTTCAAATTCAATTCAAATTCAAAAAAACAACTAAATAATTCAATTCAAATTTTCAAATTACAAATTTATGAAAGCAACAAATTTTTTTGCAACAATTGCAATCGCTTTTGGAATGATTACTCTGATTACGTCTTGTAATAGTGAAAACTCGTTGGCCTCAACGCAGGCTTTGTCCACAACTGCTACAGAAGAATCTCAGGCCGCCAATGTTAGCAATGAGGTAATTAGCTGTGCCGATGATTATACTCCGAGCTTCCCTGCAGCCCAAATGGTAAAGGGTTTTGCAAAAGCCGATTCGGTAAAAGTGACAGTGGATCAACCTGATGCCACTTCTTACCCCAAAGTAATTACTATCGATTTTGGCACAACAGGTTTTACAGCTAAACGAGGCAATGTGCTTAAAGGGAAACTAATTGTTACCATTAATAAACAAATGCATCTTGCTGGCTCTTCTCGAGTTTTTACATTCGTTGATTTTTCGGTAAATGGCAATGCATTAACGGGCTCTAAAATAGTTACATATAATGGAATTGTATCCGAGAAACACAGTTGGAGTATTGTTGCAAACGATACCATTACTCGAACTGATGGAAAAAAGGTGATATGGATTTCCAATCGTACTCGCACACTGATAGATAATAATATGACTCCTCTCATTTTTTGGGATGACACCTATTCTATCACAGGTTCTTCTAATGGAAAAAATGCAAATGGAAAAGAGTACTCAATGATTATCGACGACAACAATCCACTAATTTTTCATGCAGACTATCCTCATTTTACTAAAGGTACAGTATCTATTACGACCGAAAATAATGCTGCTGTGATAGATTACGGAGATGGTACAAAGGATGCACAGGCTACTTACACGATAAATTTTGTGACTAAAGAATTTACATTGAACAAGTAGATTGTTAATTGCTCGGCTATTTTGATGTGTAAATGGATATATTGAACAAGAAAAGGTTTGCTAGGAAGAGTTCTAGCAAACCTTTTTTAGTTAGATTTTTTTTGAATGGGTTATTATTTGGGAAAACCTATTTTTATACTTTTATGATTTCATTTTGTTGTTTATAAATGTTTTTTGGCATCTCAATGTCTGTTAATATAGTCTCTACTTCTTGGTATGGCAAACCCCATGCTTCCGCCACAGCTTTATATACAATCCTTCCGCTAACAATACTTAGTCCTTTTCTTAACTCAATATTTTTCACACATGCTTTTCTCCATCCTTCGTTTGCCAATTGCAATGCATAGGGTAATGTGGCATTGTTTAATGCTAATGTAGAGGTGTAAGGCACTGCTCCTGGCATATTAGCAACGCAATAATGCACAATATCATCTATTATGAAAGTCGGATTTTCGTGTGTAGTTGGGGTACAAGTTTCAATACAGCCACCTTGGTCCACAGCCACATCCACTATTACACTACCTGGTTGCATTAGTTTAAGCATTTCCCGTGTAATAAGATGTGGTGCTTTTGCTCCAGGAATTAATACCGCCCCTATAACTAAATCGGCAGTGGTAATGGTTTTTTTTATGTTATAGATGTTTGACATTAAGGTTGTTACATTTGCTGGCATTATGTCGTCAAGCTGTCGTAACCGAGCCAAGCTTATATCAATAATAGTTACTCGAGCTCCAAAACCAGCGGCCATTTTTGCGGCCTGAGTGCCCACTATTCCGCCACCTAAAATCACTACATTGGCAGGCGAAACTCCAGGAACTCCTCCCAAAAGTATTCCTTTTCCTTTGAGTGGTTTTTCTAAGTACTTAGCGCCTTCTTGAATAGACATTCGGCCTGCAACTTCTGACATTGGTACTAATAATGGCAAGCTGCGATCTGCTTTTTCGACTGTTTCGTAGGCCAAGCAAACTGCACCACTTTTCATCATAGCATGTGTTAATACCTCGGACGAAGCAAAGTGGAAGTATGTGAAAATCAATTGGTCTCTTTTGATTAATGTGTACTCCGAAGCGATGGGCTCTTTTACTTTAATTATCATTTCGGCAATTTTATATACAGCCTCAATGGTTGGTAAAATTTCCGCACCTGCCTCCTCGTATGATTTATCGCTAAACCCACTGTTTTCTCCAGCTTTTGTTTGTATGTAAACAACATGGCCATGTTGTGTAAATTCAGAAACACCTGCTGGCGAAAGTGCCACCCGGTTTTCGTTGTTTTTTATTTCTTTTGGGATACCTACTTTCATAATGAGGATGTTTTTTTTGATTGATTTTATAATACAAATATAATGTAAAAAGAAATAATTTGTTCAATAGTAGTCATATTTAGATAATATCACTATATATGATTATATTTGTATGATTTTTTTCTTTTTTAGGCGTTTCTGCCTTTACAAAAAAGAAAAAAATACTAGCATTAGATTTTTAATTTTTAATTTTTCAATGATGAATATAGATGAAACCGATAAAAAAATCTTGCAATTACTGCAAGTTGATGCACATTTAACGCTCAAAGATATAGCTAATCAGGTTAATTTATCATTAACTCCTGTTCATGATAGATTGAAACGGTTAGAAAAAGAGGGAGTTATTGAAAAATATGTAGCGCTTTTGAATAAAAAAAAGCTCGGAAATCAGTTGACGGTGTATTGTCAAGTAACACTTATCAAACAAACCATCGATTTATCGGAGGCTTTTAATGAGGCTATTTTTAATCTACCAGAAGTTATTGAATGCAATTTTGTTTCGGGCAGTTCGGATTATATTCTCAAAGTAGTTTTGCCCGACATGGAAAGTTATCATAATTTTCATCAGAAAAAACTTTCAATTTTACCACAAGTAGCATTAATTAATAGCTTTTTTATTATTACCGAAGTGAAAAATACTACCGTTTTACCTATTTATTAGGTTTCAAAATAGTATCAAAAGTTATCCTCGCCAATAGCCTTTTGTATGTTTTCGTTGTAACCAATTAAAGTGTTGTTACCTGTTTTTTTCTGGCTTTAGAATTAATGATTTTTCTACAGTATAAGTTTGAGTTGTAGAAGCAAGTTTTTTTTTATATTTATTCACTCACTAGGTTTTTATAAAATGAAAAAAAAGGATATAAATATCTTTTACGTTTTATTCTATATAAAGTCAATTGCTTTAATTGCTTATTCTTGTTTACAATTTTGTACCTTTGCAAGTTCAAAAAAATAAACCCAACATTGACTACAAAAACCTACATACACCCACCCAAAACGACTGAAATAGTAGAAGTTATAGGTGCTCGGGTTCATAATTTGAAAAACATTGATGTTTCTATTCCGCGTGATGCTCTAACAGTAATAACTGGTTTGAGTGGTAGCGGCAAATCATCATTGGCTTTCGATACTATTTTTGCGGAAGGGCAACGCCGTTATATAGAGACCTTTTCGGCCTACGCTCGTAGTTTTTTGGGAACAATGGAACGCCCCGATGTAGATAAAATAACGGGCTTGAGTCCAGTTATTTCTATTGAACAAAAAACTACAAATAAAAATCCTCGTTCTACAGTAGGCACAACTACAGAAATTTACGACTTTCTGCGTTTGCTTTATGCGCGTGCGGGGCAAGCTTATTCGTATATTACTGGTGAGAAAATGGTAAAATACTCTGAGGATCAAATTGTTGATTTGATTCTGAAAGAGTACGAGGGCAAAAAAACATATTTGTTGGCACCATTGGTTCGTGGCCGTAAGGGTCATTACAAGGAATTGTTTGAACAGGTGCGCAAAAAAGGATATTTACACGTCCGCATTGATGGCGAAATACGAGAAGCTACTCACGGTTTGAAGCTGGACCGATATAAGAACCATGATATTGAAGTGGTGATTGACAAGCTGTTAGTAACCGAAAAAGACCGCAAACGACTTAAAGAATCCATGCAAAAAGCCATGCAGCAAGGTGGTGGTATTATCATGTTGCTCGACAAAGACAGTGATAAGTCGCGCTATTTCAGCAAAATGCTTATGTGTCCAAGCAGCGGCATTTCGTATGACGAGCCTGCACCGCACAATTTTTCGTTCAACTCGCCTCATGGAGCTTGTCATCACTGCAAAGGGCTTGGGTTTGTGAATCAAATAGATATGGACAAAATTGTGCCCGATAAAACACTCAGTATTTATCAAGGCGGAATTGCGCCCTTGGGCAAGCATAAAAGCAGCACCATTTTTTGGCAAGTAGAAGCCATTCTGGAAAAATACGAACTTACCCTCAAAACACCGATTTCTGAGATTCCAGAAGAGGCAATGGACGAAATAATGAACGGCACGGAAGAACGGTTGCACATTAAAAACCAGGCCATTGGCACCAATTATTTTTTGAATTACGATGGGATTCTAAAATATATTGAGATGCAAGCCGAAACGGGTGCTTCTGCCACCGAACAAAAATGGGCTAATCAGTATTCAAAATCCATAAAATGTCCTGAATGCGAAGGCGCTCGATTGCGTAAAGAATCGCTCTATTTTAGAATGCACGATAAAAATATTGCACAACTTTCAGCCATGGATATTGCCGAATTATCGGCATGGTTGGAAAATGTAGAAGATTATTTATCGGAGAAACAAAAAACCATTGCTGCCGAAATATTAAAAGAAATTCGTACCCGACTCCAATTTTTGTTGGATGTGGGGCTCACTTACCTTTCGCTCAATAGGAGTTCGCAATCACTTTCAGGAGGTGAAAGTCAGCGTATTAGGTTGGCTACACAAATTGGTTCGCAGCTGGTAAATGTGCTCTACATTTTGGACGAACCGAGCATTGGTTTGCATCAGCGCGACAATCAGCGGTTGATTCGTTCGCTGAAACAGTTGCGCGACACCGGCAATTCGGTCATTGTGGTGGAGCACGATAAAGACATGATGATGGCGGCTGATTATGTGGTAGATATGGGTCCACACGCTGGCCGCTTGGGTGGTGAAATTGTTTTTGCTGGCACTCCACAGGAAATGATGCAGGCCGATACACTTACGTCGGCTTATCTAAATGGTACAAAAAACATTGAAATTCCTGAAAAGCCACGTCCAGGAAATGGACTGAATTTAACTATTAAAGGAGCACGAGGCAATAACCTGAAAAATATAAATGTTACATTTCCGCTCGGAAAAATGATTTGCGTAACGGGTGTTTCGGGAAGTGGAAAGTCAACATTGATAAATGAAACGCTGCAACCTATTCTGAGTCAGTACTTTTATCGTTCGTTGCAAGATCCATTGCCTTATGATAGTATTGAAGGAATTGATAATATAGACAAAGTGGTGGAAGTGGACCAGTCGCCCATTGGCCGTACGCCTCGCTCCAATCCAGCTACTTACACGGGTGTTTTTTCGGATATTCGCAACGTATTTGTTACGCTACCCGAAGCAAAAATTAGGGGCTATAAACCGGGTCGCTTTTCATTCAACACTACCGGCGGCCGGTGCGAAGTGTGTGGCGGAAATGGTTACAAAACCATTGAAATGAATTTTTTGCCCGATGTATATGTTCAGTGCGAAAGTTGTAGCGGAAAACGGTATAATAAAGAAACATTGGAGGTACGCTTCAAAGGAAAATCAATAGCCGATGTGTTGGACATGACCATCAATCAAGCGGTAGAATTTTTCGAAAATCAACCTTCTATATTGCATAAAATCAAAACTTTGCAAGATGTGGGGTTGGGTTATATCAAACTTGGACAGTCTAGTACCACGCTTTCGGGCGGCGAAAGTCAGCGGGTGAAATTGGCTACAGAGCTTGCCAAGCGCGATACCGGAAAAACCTTGTATATTTTGGACGAACCGACTACTGGCTTGCATTTTGAAGATATTCGGGTATTATTGGGCGTACTTAACAGGCTGGTAAACAAGGGAAATACTGTAATTGTTATTGAACACAACATGGATGTGATAAAAGTGGCCGATCACCTAATAGACATTGGCCCCGAAGGTGGGAGCAAGGGCGGCTACTTGATATGTGCTGGCACCCCACAAGAAATAGCCAAAAATAAGAAAAGCGAAACCGGAAAGTTTTTGAAATTGGAATTGAACAATTAATTTTAATTGTTTTCTTCAAGTGAATTGTCGTATCTTTGGTGTCGCAATTTTACTATTTTCATTTTTAAGTTCTTTATAAATAATTTAAAATCAACTATTATGCACCCCAAATTAAAACCAGTAATATACGGATTAGGTGTTTTTACAGTTTATGTACTACTTACTTATGTGCTTCGTATTATTTTCAAACGTACGACTAGCGATGCAACAATTTTTGGTGTTTATTCAACCAACGATTTGTTAATTGGCTTGTTATTGGCAGTGGTCTTAACTTTTTCTCACCAAAGAAGAAAGACTATCAAATAGTTAATCTGTTCAATATTGTTAAGGTTATGAATCCAAGGGAAATAATAAAAAAAGCGGGATTTCTTTTGGATTTAATTCCAACAAAGTTGCTGATTGGTGCTACGAATAAAAAAATTTTGCTGCCATTTTATCATGCAGTAAGCAATGAAAAATTACATCACATTGATAATTTATATTCAAGTAGAAATGTAGAATTGTTTATTGAAGATTTAGAATTTTTCTGTAAATACTTTAAAGCCATAACAATAGATGAGCTTTACCAAATAATAGTTGACAATAAAAAAATAAGCCAACCCGTTTTTCATTTAACTTTTGACGATGGATTGAGAGAAGTTTATACTGTAATAGCCCCCATATTGGCTAAAAAAGGTATTCCAGCAACTTTTTTTGTAAATACTGATTTTATTGATAACAAATCGTTATTTTTTCGATATAAAATAAGTTTAATTATTGATCGGATCAATAAAAATGCTGATTCAGAATTGCTTAATAAATTAGCATTATTGTTTGAAATACAAGATAATAGCTTGAAAACTATTGTATGTGAAATAGAGCAATTGCAATTTTCAGACCTTGATTTGATAAATGAAATAGGTGCTTTGTTAAACATTGATTTCAAGGCATTTTTATCAAAAGTACAGCCTTATTTGAACACTAAGGAAATAAATGAATTGAAAGATAAGGGTTTTACTTTTGGGTCGCATAGTTTAAATCATCCATTGTTTAAAAATTTGAATTTCGAAGAGCAAAAACGACAAATTTCAGAAAGTTTTTCCTTTTTATCAAAACAATTTGGGTGTAAAAATAAATATTTTTCATTTCCATTTTCCGATGATAAAGTTAGAAATAACCTCTTTAAATGGATGTATGATGTAGAAAAATGTAGATTAACGTTTGGCATTTCGGGGTTGAAAAGGGATGCGAACAAATTTCATCTTCACAGGATTCAGATGGAGAATAATTTTGATTCGGCAGAAAAAATTGTAAAAACAGAGTATTTATACTATATATTAAAAATTGCGTTGTTTAAAAATAAGATAAAGCGTTATGATTAAATCCACCTATAAAAAAGTGTTTTCAGCAAAATCAAGATTGAATTTTCACTTCATTTACAATAAGTTACGTGGTCCATTTTATTATGGGAATAATTATCACTGCAATTGTTGTAATCATAATTTCAGCACTTTTATACCCAAAGGGCGCATATTGCGTAATAATGCCGAATGCCCTAATTGCGGCTCACTAGAGCGGACTAGGCTGCTAATGTTGTACCTTCAAAATAATACCGATATTTTCAGTAAGAGCCTGAAAGTGTTACATATAGCACCAGAAAAATGTTTAAATAAAGTATTTAAAAAGCTCAACATCGAATATATTGATGGAGATTTAGACCCATTGATGGCTACGCACATAGTTGACGTTACAGACATTCAGTATCCAACCAATTATTTCGATATTATTATTTGTTCACATGTGCTTGGACATGTCCCCGATGAACCAAAAGCCATATCAGAATTACATAGAGTGCTGAGCTCCAACGGAATTGCATTAATAATGACATTGATAAATCCTAAAAATGCATCTACCTTTGAGGATAAAAATATAATTTCGGTATCGGATAGAGCTACCAACTATGGAGAGCCAGATTTGTGTAGATTGCATGGTTTGGATTTTAAAGTTAGACTTGCCAATAATGGATTTAAAGTAGAAGTGATTGATTATAGAAATGATATTGACACTACATTGGCACAAAAACTTAGTGTAGGCGATGGAGATAGGGAGTTGATTTTTAGATGTAGTAAGTAAATATTGAAATGATTGATGATGAGATAGTTAGTGTTGAATATATTAGGAGTAGTTATTTTTTTCTAAAAATTGCCTGTTGAAATAAAAGAAAAATGATTGAAATAATAAGATACATATTAGGTTTTTTGATTGGTGATAATGCTTCACCCGAACTTGTTGAACAGATTGGCTATACAGCCAATAGATCTGATTTTAAGCATTATAAGTTAGTGATTATTCCGTCCAATTTTTTTGATAATACTATATACGGCAGCGAATTATCCATTCCACAGTTGCCACTACCAGTATGGGAAGAGGTGCCGCTAATTTTTGGTAAGCCACGGTCTGAAATGGTAGGTGAAACAATGGTTTTACATGCTGATTTGATAGCTAGTACTTATTTTTTGATTTCGCGCTACGAAGAAATGGTGCGGCGCGATGTGCGTGATACCCATGGTCGGTTTCCAGGCATAGAATCATTGCCTTATAAAGCTGGTTTTATCGATTCGCCAATAGTAGAGGAATATGGAAAAAAACTTAGACTGAAGCTTGCCGAAGTAGGATTAATACTACCCGAGCCACCGCAAAAAATACAGAAAATTTACTTAACACATGATTTAGACCAACTAGCGCATTATAGAAATATCCGTGGCTTTATGGGTGGGCTTTTACGGGGTTTAAGAAGGCCAAAAGAAGGCAATAGGGCGATAAAAAGTTTTTTTGGTGGACTTAGATTTGATCCATGGTACACTTTTCCGTGGTTGTTTAACATGAATAGTACCGTGCTAAAAGTGGTTGGTAGCGAGCGCTGCGAATCTATTCTTTTTGTGAGGGCAGGCGGCGGACTTCGAAAGGAGGATAAACCAATATTGCTTTTTCATACGCCAGATTTTCAATCACTTATAAAGCTTTGCAAACGAAAAAAGATAACATTTGGGTTGCATGCCAGCTACGAAGCAGGATTATCACCAGACAAAATTTTGGATGAAAAGAAGAACTTAAATCGAATTACTAAATCGAAAATTGCATTAAATCGTCATCATTTTTTAAATACACGCCAACCCGAAGATATGTTGGCTTTGATAAAAGCTGGTATAACTGATGATTTTACAATGGGTTACGCTGATGTGGCTGGTTTTAGATTAGGAACATGCCGACCTGTAAAATGGATTAATCCACTTACAAAACAAATTACAACGCTCACTTTACATCCGTTGGCAATTATGGATAAAAGCCTGAGTGATAAACGCTACATGTATTTGAATGCCCACGAAGCTTATCAATATTGTGAGCAATTGATAAATGTGGTAGAAAGTTGGAATGGTGAATTGGTGCTGCTTTGGCACAATACATCGGTAGAAAAAACTCCGGAACTATATCATCGTAAATTGTATGAAAATTTAATTGAACATTTAAAAACGAAATGAACAACTTAGACAAAATAAAATTATTGAATACTCAACGAAATACTTAACTAAGAACTAACCTCTCTCTTCCCCCGCAATTTATCCCGTCGTAAACGGGAGTTGGTTAGGGGGCTTATAAAATCAAAATGAAAAAACGCATTATTATTTCTGTTACCAGCGATTTAAGTACCGACCAAAGGGTGCTGAAAGTTGCTCGTACATGCTTTAATAATGGTTTTGATGTATATCTGGTTGGCCGAAAACTTAAAAATAGTCACCCTTTATTTTTGCCTTTTAAGTATAAAAGAATGAGGTTGATATTTGTTAATTCGGCTTTTTTTTATGCTGAATATAATATTCGGCTTTTTATTTTCCTGTTATTTTCGAAGGCGGATATTTTTTTATCTAACGACACTGACACTTTGTTGGCTAATTTTATAGCAGCAAGTATTCGTCGTAAAAAGTTCATTTTTGATGCGCATGAGCTGTTCCCCGAAGTTCCCGAATTGACCGAACGACCAAAAGTGAGAATGTGTTGGGAAAAATTGGAGGATTGGATTTTTCCTTATCTAACACACTCATATACAGTTTGTAACTCTATTTCCGATTATTATCAAAAAAAATACGGTATTTCCATGAAAGTGGTGCGAAATGTTCCTTATTATCGTTATGCTGAAAAACAAGAACCAAAAATTAGCTATCCAAATCAGAAAATAATTTTATATCAGGGAGCAATAAATAAAGGAAGAGGTTTGGAATGGGTGTTGGAGGCAATGCCTTTTATTGAAAATGCTAAATTGGTAATTATTGGCGAAGGTGACATCCGCGGTGAATTAGAAGCGCTCACTAAAAAGCTGAAACTTGAGCAAAAAGTTGTTTTTTTAGGGAGAATTGCAGCTGATAAACTACATGAATATACTCCTTCGGCAGCTATTGGGTTATGTCTGCTCGAAGAGTTGGGATTGAGCTATTATTTTTCATTGCCCAATCGTATTTTCGACTGCATTCAGGCGGGCGTTCCTATCTTGGCTACACGATTTCCGGAAATTACCAATATTGTAGAAACCCATAAAACTGGTGTGATGATTGACCATTACGAACCCCGTTTTTTGGCAGATACGATAAATGAAATGTTGAGAAATCCAATAAATACTACTCATTTTGAAGATGTTGCAAAAGAATTTTGTTGGGAAAATGAAGAGAAAGTTTTGTTGAATGTAATATATAAAGCAATGAATTAATTTGATTGGTATATTTCACCAACAATAGACTTTATATAGATTAATTTTATATGTGCCCAACAATAAAAGATTTACCACTAAGATACTAAGGACACAGAGTCCCGATAGCTATCGGGGTAAGGGTACTCTAAGGTCTTAGTGCTAAACTTCTTATTTTTAATTGCGTAGCAATTCATTCTATATAAACTTTAATATTTAAACATGAATGGAAGAATTTGCTGACGGAGAATTAAAGGTATTTATCTATGCAGTATTCGAAAATTCGTAATAGAGCTCAAATAAGTCATATCATTTTTAATGTAAATATATGCTTTCTATACTCATTCCCACTTTTAACTACAATATTACACAACTAGTTGCTGTTTTACATCAACAAGCTGTTGCTACTTTCATCGATTTTGAAATTGTGGTAATGGATGATGGCTCGGTTACTTTTAAAGACGAGAATAGGAAAATTGAATTGTTCAAAAATTGTAGGTTTATTGAGCTGCCCTCCAATGTTGGACGATCGAAAATAAGAAACCTATTGGCAGATGAGGCACAATATGACTACCTTATCTTTCTAGATTGCGATGCTGATATAAATCATACCGACTTTATTGATAGGTATTTATCGTTATGCGACCAGCTGGTAGTTGCCGTTGGTGGTAGAACTTATGATAAAAATAGCACAAACCCAAACTATAGTTTAACACTTAAATACGGTCGCGTAAGAGAAGGCCATCTTGCTTCATTGAAGGAAATGAGAGTGCGTCAGAAAACATTCACAACACCAAATTTCTTGATTTCTAAGTCTATCTTTAATGAAATTAGGTTTGACGAAACCATAAAAGGCTATGGACACGAAGATACCGTTTTTGGCGTGATGCTTCATCAAAAAAACATAGAAGTTTTATTTGTTGATAATCCAGTCGTGCATAAGGGGTTGGACGATAATGGAACATTTTTGAGAAAAACAGAAGAAGGAATTGCAAATTTGTTTTTGTTGTACCAACGCAAAAAATATCCTTATTTGGAGAATGATTCAAAGATTCTGTCAACATTTATTAGAATAAAATTCTTACGTCTTCAATATCCAATAAAATATCTATTCTTAATTTTTAAATCACTTATGGTCAAAAATCTTGTAGGTAGTGAGCCTTCATTATTTCTTTTCGACATATATAAATTGGGTTATTTGTGTAAAATAGCTTCTCGTAGGTGACATATTGTCACAATAATTAAGCCGTTTTTCTTAAAGAGGGCCTTTATCTGATAATAATGGCAGATAATTTCATTGGCACAAAATATGTAAAGAGTAAACTTTGAAATCAAGATATAAAAATACAGTTATATATTATTTAGCTGAAAATTCATCATTTATTTAATCAATTAAAAATATAATAGCATGAACATTAAACCATTAGCCGACCGCGTGTTGGTATTACCTGTTGCGGCAGAAGAAAAAACAATTAGCGGCATTATTATTCCCGATGCAGCCAAAGAAAAATCCTTGAAAGGCGAAGTGCTTGCCGTAGGTAAAGGAACGAAAGACGAAGAAATGGTAGTTGAAGTTGGTAACACCGTATTGTATGGAAAATATGCTGGTACCGAATTGGAGTGGGAAGGTGTTAAGTATTTGATTATGAAACAATCAGATATATTGGCTGTTATTTAAGAGAAGCCCCCTAACCCCCTCCCGATAAATCGGGATAAATTGCGGGGGAATTGAATTAGTACGGTTATTGATTTTTTTATTTCAAATAATAAATCGATTGCAATACTTTGGTGTTTTAATAGTAAATAGTAAATGAAAAAATAGTAAATTCTTAAAAATATGTCAAAAGAAATTATTTTCAATATTGATGCTCGTGACCAACTGAAAAAAGGAGTTGACGAGTTGGCAAATGCCGTAAAAGTAACGCTTGGCCCAAAAGGTCGCAATGTGATTATCGAAAAGAAATTTGGTGCGCCACATATCACCAAAGATGGTGTGACGGTTGCTAAAGAGATTGAATTGTCAGACCCATTCCAAAATTTGGGTGCGCAATTGGTGAAAGAAGTAGCTTCTAAAACTGGCGACGATGCTGGTGACGGTACAACTACTGCTACTGTTTTGGCTCAATCAATCGTAAGTGTTGGAATGAAAAACGTTGCAGCAGGTGCTAATCCAATGGATTTGAAACGCGGTATCGACAAAGCGGTGATTGAAGTAGTGAAAAGCATTGCCACGCAAGCTAAAGTGGTAGGTGATAACTACGACCAAATTGAACAAGTAGCTTCAATTTCGGCTAATAATGATGCTGTTATCGGTAAATTAATTGCTGATGCAATGCGCAAAGTTTCGAAAGACGGTGTTATCACAATTGAAGAAGCCAAAGGAACCGACACGCACATCGAAGTGGTAGAAGGTATGCAGTTCGACCGTGGATATATTTCTCCATATTTCATTACCAATACCGAAAAAATGGAAGTGGAAATGGAAAAACCATATATCCTTATACACGACAAAAAAATATCAAACCTTAAAGAATTGCTTCCAATTTTGGAACCAGCAGTTCAGTCGGGTCGTCCGTTATTGATAATTGCCGAAGATGTTGACAGCGATGCGTTGACTACATTGGTGGTGAACCGCTTGCGTGCTTCTTTGAAAATCTGTGCAGTAAAAGCGCCAGGATTTGGTGACCGTCGTAAAGAAATGTTGGAAGACATTGCTGTACTGACAGGTGGTGTGGTTATTTCGGAAGAAAAAGGCATTAAATTGGAACAAGCAACGCTTGAAATGTTGGGAACGGCCGAAAAAATTACTGTAAATAAAGACAATACAGTGATTGTAAACGGTGCTGGAACAAAAGAAAACATTGCCAACCGTGTGACTCAAATCAAGGCACAAATTGCTGCAACAACTTCTGATTATGACCGTGAAAAACTTCAAGAACGTTTGGCCAAATTGGCCGGTGGCGTAGCTGTACTTTACGTAGGCGCTGCGTCGGAAGTGGAAATGAAAGAGAAAAAAGACCGCGTGGACGATGCGCTTTGTGCAACTCGTGC
>JAIFKQ010000108.1 GCA_020049515.1 Paludibacter sp.
GTATTGAGCAGCAGTGCTATTGGCGGTATTGGTAGAAAAGTTAGTTAGTGTGTTGTTATCAATATTGGTAGTACCAGTTGTAGCGGTTTTATAAATGCCCACAATAGGTGTAGCTGAGGGTGTGCCACCTGTATTTAGTGCTGTCAAATCATGAATATTATTATATTGGCATGTTACTGCCCCAGTTGTACTCAAATAGACTCCAAAAAACACTCTATCAGATGTATTACTCCAACTAAAAGCCCCTATATTATTGTTCGAAATAGTATGTGAGCCAGTTCCATCTATATTTACAATCCGTGGCTCGGTATTTCCCAATGAAAGTGTGGTTGTTTCACGAATTGTGTTGTAAGAAATGGTTTCGCCCTCAGTATTGGCTCCCATCCTGATGGCACCAGGATTATTGAGAGCAATAGCCAAAAAATCGTAAATGTCGTTGTAGCTATAGGTATTGCCACTGTTTTCATTGCCGCTGCTGCCTATAGAACAAATAGCATTATAAGGTCTGCCACCAGCATTGGTAATATCATTCAGGGTGATGAGGTTGCCGTCATTGCCACCGGCAGTGGCAGTTGACAAAAAAACCACACCCTTGTTGACATCCGTGGTGGAACCTTTTAGTTTACAGTATTTTATTATATTGGTGCAGGCGTCGCCAAAAAACTGAATGGTGGAGGCATTACTATTGGTTGATGTATTTGAAAAACTTCCATTGAGTGTAACATTATCGGCGCTATTTAACATTATAAGTGCATCTGCTACGCTGCCACTGAGGGTAAGCCCTGTAACAGTGGGGTAAATAGTGAGGCTAGTCCAAGCACCCGCGCTTTGATTTAGCATGGCTTTGTTGTTGTCGGTAATAGATTCATTGATGGTGACAACTATCGTATTTCCTGCCTGATTGAAATTGTTAATAGCAGTAAATGCGAGTGCAAGTGTGTTGAAATCTCCATTAGAGGAGGAGTTGGAACCAGAAACATTAACAGGAGCAGCATTTGCCACAGCACTAAATAGTACTAAAATAAAGGCAAGAAATTTTAATCGAAGAATAGTCTTAATCATAATGTATAGATTTTGAGGATGATAAATAAGCCTGTATAAATGGGGTATGCATTAATTAATCAAGTAAGTCTGGAGTGTAGTCTTTTTGTTACAAATCCATGAAATAAATGGACACAAATATAATCATTCTTTCAACAAATTGGCTTAGTGGCAATTGTAGCAAATAATGCAATGCTCAAAAAAAAATCACGACACAAAGCTTTAAAATAATATCAATGTAATTAAAAAATAAAAATAAAAATAAAATATTTTAAAATAAAATTTTAATTAATGTCACATAACTATCTAATTTAATGGACAATGAGTTATAGACAATTCATTTATTCAATTCAAGAAATATCTACAATATCAGTAATTATTACATTTTTTGATTATCATTTTTGATTATCAAAGTCTAAAATGGCAGTGTAATCCCCCTAAAAAAAACGCAGCAATCTAACTATTTAATCATATTTAAGTTATTTAGAAAAGAAATAAAGTTGGAAAAGGAATAAAAGTTTAAAAGAAATTGGATTGTTATCAATGTTGAAGTATTAAGCATGTAAATATTATATTTATATTTACTGCTTATCCCCTTTAGTCAAGGTAAAAAAAACACCATTTGTTATGTGTGTTTTAACTTCATAACGATGTATGTAATTTAAGAAATAAAACCATCCTGATAGTTATCGGGAGCACAATAGAAAATATTATATATGAAAAAAAAAGGGCACAATAGACCAATGCCTTTCGGCATTTTAAGATGTAAGACTTGGAATCGTGTCAATATTATCATTTAAACCATGAACTATTGTGCCTATTGTGGTTTATTTTTCTTCAGCTTGACCGAAAGGGATAAGCAGTTTATATTTAATGACCTACAATCATGTATTTTTAACCATCGCGGTGTTTATTGGTTTAAAAAGAATAAAACTCCAAAATTTAAATAATTTACAATCAACAAGAAAAAAGATACCATAAATGGAGTATTCCAACGTGTCGATTTTCGTTACAACCGAAAGACAATTCTTATATATTTTGGGCACAGTTAATCCATTATTTTTTAGAGGAATTCAGAATACTAAGCAATAAAACATACATTCTTAAAGGTGGTTAGTTAAAAATACAGAAACCTATAAAGCAAAAAAAAAGAACAATAACCGCTGGAAGGAACATAAAAAGGGACTGTAAAAGATTACGGGTATTAAATTAATGTTACCATCTAAATTAACGGATAAAGTTTGAAATATAACATATATTTACAGCTAGAAATAAATAAAACAGCTTACATTTGTATCGATATTTAGCTTCAAATAAAACACTTAACTAAAGAAAACATGAAAACAGAAATCAAAGAAACAGGATGTTGTCCTATATTCGATCCAACTCCGTGGGACGATAAAACTATGACTTGGGATAACAAATTATTTATAAAAGATAATGTTTGCACTATGCTTTACATGCCGTTAAATTTTGGTAGAGTAATGACAAGATTGACTGCCAAAGTAGAAAAAACAGGCGCACAAACACCTGATTACCTGTGCCTCTCCGATCACACTTCGGCATGGAACATGGATTTGTATTTAGCAGTGGACAAAGAAGTTGAACGTGCTGAAAATGTAAAAATGAGCGGCACTTTTTATAGCCGGGTGTATGAAGGGAACTTCAAAGATACAGGAAAATGGATGAAAGACTTTGAAGAAAAAACAAAAGTAATGGGTATAAAAACAGGCAAAATGTATATGTGGTACACCACCTGCCCCAAATGCGCCAAAGTATATGGCAAAAACTACGTAGTAATTCTCGGTAAAACAAAAACATTATGAATGAAAAAAACTGCTGCAACGAAAACAGCAAAAATTGTAACAACAACGCCACTGCTTCTGGTGGCGCAGTGTATGGACTTGGATTTATAGGTGCTGCCATCTATTTTATTTCGCACGCCACAGGTTTTTGGATGGGCGTATTGGGTGTATTCAAAGCATTAGTTTGGCCAGCGTATTTGGTGTACGAAGCACTGTCAAAATTGGGGATATAAACAAAAATCCTTTTGTGTCTCGAAATACTCGACTACTAAAAGATTTTTTTAGCTCAATCAACTCCAGAAAAAAATCCTTTTTGTAGCCGACTATTACTTTAGTCGATTCTAATACAATAGTTCGTTATAAAAAATATTTTTTGAACGCAAACCTAAAAGAACGCAAAATACCCCGTCAGGCTTAGCTTCTGACGGGGTATTGCGATTTTAACTGCGTTTTTTTTGCTATGCTCTACTGGCATCAAGCTAGTTTGTGTCGCAAACCGCCTAAAAGCATAATTAACTGCTTTGTTGAACAGAGTCTTTAGTTTGCGTTGATGATGCTAATTGCACTCTTTTTAGGGCGTTTGATTTTTTTTTGGGCTGAACTGGGGCTGGTAAGTCAGCCAACTATTTCTTAAAAACCTATCTTATTCACATAAATATCGCTAGATTGGGGTGGGTTCTAAACGTTGATATATTCGTTTTTGCTAGCTCATCGAGCATTTCGGTCAGCTTCAGCTAAGTTTGGGAAATAAAATGGCATTCGAGCTTCAATAACGGAAGCCGAGGCTTGTATTTCACAAACAAATTTAATTACTAAAAAAAAACATTCATGCATCTATGATCGTTATAATAACAGTAATAACATGGTGTGAAGGTATCGAAACTGACTTCAAACAGTTTATTTTTGGCAATATATGGCAATACTTAATTTAATTTTTTAGTATAAATAATTTATGCTTTATTGTATGAAAAGTATCTTTTATTGGATTGAAATTCCGTCAGTGGATTTCGATCGTGCTGTGAATTTCTACAGTCAATTATTAGGAGTGGAACTTGAAAAATTGGATTGGGGAATCGAAAAAATGGCTTGTTTGCCTGATGATGCAGGTTCAGTTTTTTATTCTCCAGAATTCAAACCATCGGTAGATGGAGTAATAGCAAACTTCAATACTGGAAAAGATATTGATGAATGGATAAAACGAATAGAAAAAAATGGTGGAAAAATCGTTCGTCCCAAGGATAAAATTGATGAAGATGGTCGTGGCTGGTTTGCATTATTCCACGATACTGAAGGCAATCGATTGGGTCTTTATGGAGAATTTTAATCCGCAATGATTGAAGTGTGGTTCAGTGAAGCATTTTTCCACTATTGAGCACAGTGTAGTTTGGCAGTCTTGTTGTTCGGCATATGTCCGATTGCTATTAAGAAGGAGTCATACGCCGAACCTAGATTTGCACTTTGATAAGAAATTGAAATTTTTGTGACGGAGTTTGAAATCAGCAGTTAAAAAAATGAGTTTTAGAATGAATTCAGCCGACAAAGGATAAACTTGTATTTAACAAAACAATTTATCCTTTGATGTTGGCAATTTAACAAATTAATTTTTATTGTTCGTAGAAATATCCAACTTCATCATAACTAAAAAGAATGAATCTAGCTTTAAAATTAATAGGTATAGGAATAATATAATGTCGTAATAGCCTATTGTTAAAAACGAATGGAGTACTCCGTCCGCGTTCTATTCTTTTAAAAATACGACATTATATTTGTACACTTACTTAAAGATATAATTTCAAGATTATTATACAACAAAAACATTTTAAGAATAAGAAATAAATCTGCATTATAAATGACGTATTATACAATAAGAATGCATCAATCAACATAATTGTTATTCTATTAAAATTCGGACAAACACAGTTAGTATTTGCTTAAAAAAGAATAGGTCAAAACTGCATTTTTATAATTCACACACACCGATTTCTCGTAAAAAAATGCCTTTAAGTTGATTATTTTTCTTACTTTTGCAACTGTTTAAATAATTTTATCTCAAGTGATGCATACCGACCAACTTCCCAGCCATTTTGTTTACAGCAAAAACGTGATTGAATTTGTAACTGTTGCTGCCGAAACATGTTTGTTTTTGGAGCATGCCACTGAATTTTCGCAGACAGACTTTGTGCTCAAATCGGTAAAACTGTTACCGTTGCTTTATCTCAAAACATCCGTAGTGGATATTCCAGAAACGGTGTTTGACGATAGTACAGAGCGGTTTGTAAGTGAAGAAGATTATCAGTTTGTGCGCGAACAAATTGAGCAAATGTTAGGTAGTGAGGATTCGTATCTTGAGGTTTTTCACCCCGATATGGCTTTGAGTGACACACCCATAGCTGCTTTTATTTCCGAGAACTTAGCCGACATATATCAGGAATTAAAAGATTTTGCTGCCAATTATCAATTGGCGGATGTTGACACGATGAATGATGCGCTAGCGAGCTGCCTAGTGGGTTTTGGCGAACATTGGGGACAGAAATTGTTGAATGCTTTAAAAGCGTTGCATGCTTTTCGGTTTAGCGAAAATTTTGGAGTAGAACCTGAAGAAGAGCAATCTGGTGTGAATAAAAAACTGGACAGAAATTCATTTCTTAATTTTTTGCAAGATGAGGAGGAAGATGAATTGGATGCAATCCTTTAATAATTACAGAATGATTTAATGAAAATAATAAAACAGCTTCACTAGAATAAAACTAGTCACTGTTTATTATTACTCAATTATACTTTTATGTTTAAAACAAAAATCTCAAAAGAGGAAGTAAATACCTTGCCAGTGGTTACCTTCGAGGGTAAAATTACCTTGGTGGATGAACTTTGGAAAGTGGATGGAGCAATTGAAGAGCTCCGAAAAAGTCCGATTGTAGGAATTGATACCGAAACAAAACCAGCTTTTACTCGTGGCACGCATCATAAAGTGTCGCTGGTGCAAATCTCTACACCCAACCATTGTTTTTTATTTCGCCTGAATAAAATTGACTTCCCTACTCCACTGGCTGATTTTTTGGCCGATGATAAAATTAGAAAAATTGGACTTTCACTACGCGATGATTTAAGTGGACTGAATAAACATCACAATTTCAAACCCGCTAATTTTGTTGATATACAATCAATTGCACAAAGTTACGGCATAATGGAGCTGAGTTTGCAAAAAATATACGCCATACTTTTCGATAAAAAAATATCCAAATCGCAACGCCTCACCAACTGGGAAAATCCAGAACTTAGCGAACAACAACAACGCTATGCAGCCACTGATGCTTGGGCCAGTTTGGAAATATATTTACAGCTGATGAGAGAAAATAAACTGAGCAAAAAAGAGCTTGATAAAATATTATTTCAACAGGCCACCGAGCAACGGGAACTAAGAGAACAACAAATGGCTAATAAATTAATTTCCCAACCCGATAGCACCCAAGCCCCCGAAATGGGAGCTTGAAAAAAGCCCCTAGCTCCTCCCGTCTAAAACGGGATAAATTACATGGTTTTAAATCAGTACCGTTTTATTAATACAATTGACTGGATTTTCCCAAACTCGAAACCAGGTATTGTGTTACCGCAAAAAAACGTCCCGATAACTATTGCGGATTACGCTAAGAACACGGAACACAAAACACAAAACACAAAACACAAAACTCGAAACACTATGATAATTATACAATTAAAGCCAAAGAAAGAAGAAAGTTTACTACGTTTTCATCCTTGGGTATTTTCTGGCGCTATTCAAAAAATAGAAGGAAAACCAGCTGAAGGCGATTTGGTGGAAGTGCTTGATAGTCATAGAAATTTCTTGGCAATTGGTCATTATCAAATTGGTAGCATTGCTGTACGGATTGTTTCGTTTGAGAATAAACCAGTAAATGATATTTTTTGGAACGAAAAAATCAAATTGGCATACGCCATGCGAGTTTCGTTGGGTCTAGTAAATCCAACGGTTAACAACACTTTTCGGTTGGTGCACGGCGAAGGCGATTCGTTGCCTGGATTGATAGTGGATGTGTATGCCGAAACAGCTGTTATGCAAGCACATTCGGTGGGAATGCACGAAATTCGCCAGACATTGGCACAAGCAATTGTAAAAAATGTGGCGCAAGTGAAGCACGTTTATTACAAATCGCAAACCACATTGCCATTCAATGCGCCCATTACACCAGAAGATGGCTATTTGATTGGAAATGAAACGGAATCGCTGGCTGCCAAAGAAAATGGGTTGACATTTATTATGGATTGGTTGAAAGGTCAAAAAACTGGTTTCTTTGTTGACCAACGGGAGAATCGCTCTTTATTGGAGCGTTATTCCAGAGGAAAATCGGTGCTCAATATGTTTTGCTATACGGGTGGTTTTTCGGTATATGCTTTGCGAGGTGGCGCCGAAGTGGTTCATTCCGTTGATAGCTCGGCCAAAGCTATTGCACTGACCGACTTGAATGTAGAAGCAAATTATCCTAATGACGCAAGACATAAATCATTCGATGAAGATGCATTCAAGTATTTAAATAACCTGAATACGCTGGAACAAAAATACGATCTGATTATTCTTGATCCACCTGCCTTTGCCAAACATCGGGAAGCTTTACGCAATGCATTAAAAGGGTACAAGCGACTAAATGCAAAAGCTTTTGAGCAAATAAAACCGGGCGGAATCGTATTTACTTTTTCGTGTTCGCAAGTAGTTAGCAAAGAGCAGTTTCGATTGGCAGTATTTAGCGCAGCCGCAGAAAGTAAACGTAATGTAAAAATTCTTCATCAGCTATCACAACCGGCCGATCATCCCATCAATATTTATCACCCCGAAGGTGAATACTTAAAAGGATTGGTACTTTGGGTGGAATAATTCTAAAAACAGTATAACAAAAGATTGCTTTAACAAAGTTTAATAACATTCAAATACACTCATACACATTGACTTAAAAATATAAGTCCGAAAAAAATTCACTAAAGCAACACTTAAAAGTTAAAACTTTATTGATTTACCCAATCTATAACTTGTTTATAAAAATACTATCACTATATTTGCAGTCTCAAAATTTTCAAAATAATCACCTAAAAATCAAAAAACGCCTATTGCAGATTCTTACTTTATACCTTTAAACCTTTAAAATTAAAAAGTAATGAGTATTCTAAATCAGTTGACCGATGATGAATTGGTAAAATTGTATGAAGCTGGCAATAACAAAGCGTTTGAAATTTTAATGTTACGGTACAAATCCAAGTCATATACCTATATATACTTGATAGTACGGAACAGAGAACTCGCCGAAGATATTTTCCAAGACACTTTCATTAAGGCAATTGCTACCATACAGCAGGGTCGTTATATCGAATCTGGTAAGTTTTTGGCGTGGATAAATCGTATTGCCCACAATTTAATTATTGACCATTTCAGACGTGAGAAAAACGAAAATACTTTCTCGGCAGATGCTGTAGATTACGACATTGTTAACAATGCCAAGCTCTCTGAAAAAAGTGTGGAAGACACAATATCCAACGAGCAGGTGCTGGCTGACGTGGTACATTTAATTGATTTTTTGCCTGCAACCCAGCAAAAAGTAATTCGTATGAGGTATTTCGAGGATTTGAGCTTCAAGGAAATTGCTGAAAAAACCGACGTGAGTATTAATACTGCTTTGGGACGTATGCGCTATGCCTTACTCAATATGCGTCGCATTGCCGAAGAAAACGATGTGTACCTCGAAATCAAATAAACACTTTTTGTTATAAATTAATGGGAACCTTAAACTAGTATATAACAAACAGATAATGCCTTTATTGACCTGTAGAAGTATAAATTATTTATTGAATAATAAAAAAAACAATTGAATTTATACTATTTTGCCTTCACTGCCGTTTTTATTTATATAAAACAAAAAAAAAAGCGACAAGTGCCTATGCAAAGAATTACTACTTCATTAAAAAAAACTGACTTGTTCAATGAAAAACAACTGCCGTTAAAGCATGAGAATATGCAACCTAAAGCAGATACATTACACATTATCCTTCAGTTTGCATCCACCTACAGAGTGCAACAAATAGGAGAAAATCAGTTCGTTGAATTGTGTTTAAATTAAAAAGAAAGACTTCCACCTAGTTGGAAGTCTTTCTTTTTTATTATATTTGCAAACCAAAAGAAATATGGCGCTGTGTTAATTTGAAGTCCCGATAGTTATCGGGATGAAAATTCTGTGCAGCAACAACTTAATGATTATTCAATAAGTCATAAATTGCCTAACATAACACTAGTATTTATTTATAACAATACTCATAAAAAACAGCCATGACCAAAAAAAAATACACAACACACTAGCAATTAATCATTTAACCATTAACCACTCTCACTATTCCCCTTTAGGGGTTTGAGCACTTATTATAGCAGTATGAAAAGAATTATATCCCCCTCTCTATTGTCGGCCAATTTTGGCAATTTACAAGCTGATTGTGAAATGATTAACGCCAGTGAGGCCGCATGGTTACACATTGATGTAATGGATGGCGTTTTTGTTCCGAATATTTCATTTGGATTTCCAATTCTTGAGGCTTTAACGAAGCATTGCCAAAAAATGTTGGACGTACATATCATGATTGTACATCCAGAAAAGTACGTAAAGCGCTTTGCCCAAGCTGGTGCTGGCATGCTTACTTTTCATTGCGAAGCGGCCGAAAACCCGCAGGAGGTGATAGATTTAATCCGCGCTGAAGGCATTCAGGTGGGTATTTCTATAAATCCGGACATACCTGTTAGCATGCTAGAACCTTATGTTGACAAAGTAGATATGGTACTACTGATGTCGGTATTTGCTGGCTACGGAGGTCAAAAATTCATTGAAGAAACGTATGAACGTGTAGCAGAACTGAAAGAAATTATGAAACGAAAAAATGCTAACTGCATGATAGAAATTGATGGCGGCGTAAATATGCAAAATGCAGCCAAACTTTTTGATGCTGGCGTAAACGTGTTGGTAGCTGGTAGCGCCGTTTTCAACTCGGCAAATCCTACGGAAACGATACACAACATGCTCAACGTATAACAAATGGATTTTCTGCAACGAACTCCATTCTTCAGATTATTATTGCCATTTATATTGGGAATAATTGCTTATCAACACGTTGAATTGTATCGTTGGAGTTTGATTTCCATCTTTGGAGTATCGCTATGTTTAATATTGCTTGCGTTTGCAATTCACATTCCCAAGCAACAATTCAAATTCCGTTGGCTTTTTGGCAGCGGAATTTTCCTTTTTATGCTTTCGCTTGCTTATTTTTTGAGTGGCGAACGTGAGAAAAAAGAAGCGTTTGATCATCTTGATAAAAACGGAATTTACAGTGTAGAATTAATTGCTGCTCCTATCGAAAAAGCAAAATCATACCTTTGCAAAGTGGAAGTACAGCAGTATTATGATTCTATTTCGTCCAACCCTACGCGTGGTACAGCCATATTGTATTTACAAAAAGATAGCGCTGCCTCCACATTGCTTTTTGGGGATAGATTGCTAGTTGAAACAGAATTTTCGCCTCCCGAAAAAGCCCAAAACCCTGATGGATTTGATTATGCGGCGTACCTGAAACGACAAGGTGTGGGTGCAACCAGTTACATTTCGGCAAATAGCTGGCGAATAATTGGAAAAAACCCAGCATTTTCGATACAACGGGAAGCTGATAAATCTAGGAATAACTTGCTAAGCGTGTATCGTAAATTCAAAATCGAGGGCGACGAATTTGCTGTTCTGGCAGCCCTTACACTCGGATTTACAGATGAATTGCAGCCCGATTTACTTGCAAGTTACAGTGCCACAGGAGCCATGCATATTTTGTCGGTGAGCGGAATGCACGTGGGAGTGGTGTATCTTGTAATGGCATTTTTGTTTGGTTTTCTTAATAAATCACAACAGCAAAAAGTTATCAAAACAGTTTTAATTACCTTACTACTGTGGCTATATGCTTTTCTCACAGGGCTTTCACCTTCTGTTTTGCGAGCCACCATCATGTTTACTTTTGTATCCGTGGCAACTTGTTTTGAGCGCAAATCGCAAATTTACAACACTCTTTTTATGTCGGCATTTTTTATGCTGATTTATAACCCCAATTTTCTTTACAATGTGGGGTTTCAGTTAAGCTACTCGGCAGTTTTAAGCATTATTTTCTTTCAGCCTATGGTGGTCAAATTGTTTAAACCAACCAACAAAATATCTCAGTTTTCGTGGGATATTTTTGCTGTTTCGATAGCTGCACAATTTGGCACTACCCCGTTTACACTTTATTATTTTCATCAATTTCCAAATTACTTCTTGCTTACTAATTTGGTCGCTATTCCGCTTTCCAGCTTAATTATCTATTTGGCAATCGTCTTATTGATAGCTTCTTATGTGCCCTATTTGTCATTGGCAGTTGCATTTTTATTAAAATGGATGCTTTGGTCGCTGAATTTTCTGATAGTAAGTATTCAACATCTACCGTATTCACTTTCTCATATCTCCTTGGATTTAAGGCAAATGACAATTGCTTTTGTTGCCATTTTCTTCTTTTCCACTTATCTTTACACAAAGAAATACTCCTCCTTATTTATAGGTTTAGCCTGTTTGTTATTTGTTTTTTCGATAAATCTACATACTAATTATCAAACGTTTATATCAAAAAGAATGATAGTATATTCGGGTCAGAAAAACACGCATGTCAACTTTATCAATCGTAATTCAAATTACATTTTCACTACAGATTCTGCTGAAACGGAGAAGATTGCCAAAACATTTTGGCAGAATCAGAAATTGAACACACCAAGCTATTTAGATAAAAATGAATGGTTTACAAATGGATATGCTTATTTTGAAGGATCAAGGATTCTGATTTTAAATGCTGAATTAATAAAATATCAAACTACATCAATACCGCTCGAACTCGATTATCTAATTATAGGACAGGGACTTAAACCTAAAATAGAATTATTATTGGAAAGTGTACATCCACGAAAAATCATTGTGGACAAAAGCATCTCTCATTGGTACACAGAAAAAATAAAAGAAGTGTGCAAAATGCGCAAAATAGGCTTTTATTCCGTTGCCGAAAAAGGTGCATATATATTGAATTTTTATGATTAAGTACATGAAATAGAAAAACCTCCAAGAATTGCTATTTTTTTGTTACTTTTGCACCCTAATTAATACAGAATAAATGATTTCGAAAATAATAGCTGAAGACCTCATCACCAAGGTGAGCAAGGCCATTAATAAGGTAGATAAAATTGCCATTGTGGTACATGTTGGACCCGACGGCGATGCTATGGGCTCTTCGTTGGCTTTGTGGCATTACTTAATGACCATTGAAAAAGAGCCAGTAGTAATTGTGCCCACCGCTTTTGCATCGTTTCTTAATTGGATGCCTGGAAGTGAGCAAGTACTAGTTTATGAGAGCAATAAAGAAAAAGCGGACGCTATATTTGCAAGTACGGAACTGATTTTTGCACTCGATTTTAATACCGCTAGCAGGATGGCCATGATGAAGGATGCCGTGATAAACTCACCAGCACCCAAAATAATGGTAGATCATCATTTGCATCCCGACGACTTTGCTAAAATAACCATTTCCTACCCCGAAATTTCTTCTACCAGCGAATTGATTTTCAGATTGATATGCCGAATGGGCGATTTCTCCAAAATTAATCTGGCTTGTGCCGATTGTATTTATACGGGCATGATGACCGACACGGGCGGATTTACATACAATTCGAACAAGCAGGAAATATACACCATCATTTCCGAATTGATAAAAATCGGAGTTGATAAAGATGACATTTACCGCAAGGTTTTCAATACTTATTCTGCTGATAGATTGCGATTAATGGGTTTTTGTTTGTACGAAAAAATGAAGGTATATCCACAATATCGTGCTGCTTTAATTACACTTTCAAGCAAGGAATTGCAGAAATTTAATTTCACAAATGGCGATGCAGAAGGGTTTGTGAACATTCCATTGTCTATTGCAGGTGTTGATTTTTCGGTGTTTATGCGTGAAGATACCGACAAAATTAAAATCTCGTTGCGATCACAAGGTACTTTTCCGGCAAACAAAGTGTCGACCGATTTGTTTAACGGAGGCGGACACCTCAATGCTGCCGGTGGCGAAAGCTATTTGTCATTGGCAGAAACAGTTAGCAAATTTGAGGAGGCATTGCCTAATTACAAAGATTTTTTGGAAGTGTAACCGCTTTATAATTCTCAATTATAATAACTTGTAAAATTTGATTGTATGCCAGAAGTTTGTCGATTTTATGGAATTATAATAGCGTTATATTATAACGAGCATAATCCACCACATTTTCATGCAAAATAGGGTGAATTTCGTGCTGAGATAGATATTCGAACTTAGCGAATCCTTAATGGCGAGCTACCTAAACGAGCAAAAACCTTAGTTTTAGAATGGGCAGGAATTAATTCAAGATTGGGAGCTAGCACGTCAACAAGCACGTTTAAAACCTATTGAACCATTAAAATAAGATATTATGGAAACAGTAATTGAAGTAAAACCATTAGAGAATTATAATATTTGGGTTCGCTTTTCTGATAATTACATTGCAACAGTTAATATCAAACCCTATATTAAGACTG
>JAIFKQ010000016.1 GCA_020049515.1 Paludibacter sp.
TTAGCTTCCACATCGGCAGCTTTCATACCTACGTAGGATACTAGAAGGTTTTTTGCATTTTCCTGCAAACTAATTTTAAATTCGCCATCTGTGTTTGTAATTGTACCTACAGCAGTACCTTTTACTTTTACAGTAGCACCAATAATTGGTTGCCCATCTTCTGCGGAGAGTACTTTCCCCGAAATAGATTTTGTTTGAGCATTAACCAAACCCAAACTTACCAAAAATAGGCAAGTTAATAAGAACGTTAGTTTTCTCATAAATTTAACAATTTGTATTTATTAATCATCTTAGTTTTGCGACTCTTCTTAGTATCTTCCAAAAATCATTTTGCAAAAATAGAGTATTATAATTTAATAAACAAGTCATTTTGATTTCAAAATGTAATTTTCTGCATATTTTTTCTATCAATATGTAGGTACTGACGTTTTCGGTCCATTTATTTAAATTTATTATAACATATATTCACGTTTATCTATTTCATCATTATATTGTATTTCAACTATTTAAATTACATTCTGCTAAATTTGACAATTACAATTATAGAGATTCTAAACAGTTTTAAACAGTTTGAAAGATTTATTTTAAAACTGACATGTTTAACTAAACAAAATGATTATTTGGTATGAAAATGGAATTTTAATGTACAAATGAGCACTAATAAAAACTATTATCATTCAAAAAGTTTCTGATTTGAACAATATGCTATCATATTTTTTTGAAATTTGAGATAAAAAAGAGACGTAATTTATATCTCAATAGATCTCAATAAAACAATTTTCGAGTTGTAAATACAAATTACAATTCAATGTCGCTTAGACAAGCCCAACGGGCTTGAATGTGATTGGCCACTGGTAAAAACCTGTGGTTGATTATAAATAATGAGAACCAACCCTGAAATGGTTGCATGACTACCTTTCAACTTTCCACGGGCTTTACCCTCCTTGGCTAATGACCTCTGATAGCTATCACAGGAAGCCCTTCAAGTATAATTGCAAAGTGCATTCTTATCTAAACGACTTTGAATTACAATTACATATATGTTCATAATTATTGGAATAGAAAGTGGGAAAATAACCTTAATGTCACAACAAACAGCATCGGTCATGGAGAAAGTATTGAATTAATATTTTTTAATCAGTTTCATCCCATAATATAAAATGTTGGATGTACTTTTACAAAAAAAAAAAATAAACACAAAATGAAACAACGACTAATTTATGCTCTTTGCCTGATACTAACGGGCGGTATATGTTTTGCTCAAAAAGTAAAACCAACAAAAAATGTGATTGTGATGATTCCCGATGGCACTTCATTGAGCGTTTTATCTGGTGCTCGCTGGCTTAAAACATATAGAAAGGAAGGCAATACGCTCCATGTGGATCCATATCTATGCGGAACTGTAACTACTTTTTCGTCAAACGCTCCAATTGGTGACTCTGCTCCCACTACATCTTGCTATATGACAGGTATAGCTCAGCAAGCGGGAAATGTTTCGATTTATCCAACAATGGATGCAGTTAATGATTTAGTGAAACTCAATCCCGACAGTGCTTACCAACCACTAGTTACTATTTTGGAGGCAATGCAAATAGAACAAAAAAAAGCAGCCGGACTGGTGGTAACTTGCGAATTTCCACATGCTACTCCTGCCGATTGTGCGTCACACACCGAACAACGGAGTAATTACAATGTGATTGCGCCACAAATGGCATTTAACAATCTAGATGTTATGTTTGGGGGTGGCAATGAGTATGTTTCAGATGTTATGAAACAACATTTTAAAAACAAGGGTACCACCTTAATCCAGAACGACAAGCAAGCTTTAATGAATTTTAAGGGAGAAAAAGCATGGGCATTGTTTGGCGAAAAAGAAATGCCCTACGATATCGATCGCGATACAATTAGTGTTCCTTCATTGTCGCAAATGACTGCAAAAGCTCTTAATATTTTGGAAAAAAACAAGAACGGTTTTTTCTTGATGGTAGAGGGCAGCAAAATTGATTGGGCCGCACACGCCAATGATCCTATCGCTATGATGAGCGAATATCTGGCATTTGACAAGGCAGTAGGTGTAGCCATGGAATATGCAAAGCGTATGGGCAACACAACTGTAATTGTATTGCCCGACCATGGAAATAGTGGATTTTCGATAGGGCGCAACGATATGAAAAAAAGCTATACAAAAATGACTCTGACCGATTTGTTCGAATCAGTTTCAAAATATAAACATACGGCAGAGGGTCTGGAAATAATTCTTCAGGAAACAAAACCGGAAGAAATGAAAACTACTTTTGAGAAAAACACTGGCATTAAACTCACAGACGATGAGATAATTTTACTCTTAAGTTCTAAGAATTATAAAGCTGAAAATTACACGGAGGCTAGCCATGCCCAAACTATGGGTCATTATATTACCACCATTATGAACAATCACAGTACATTTGGGTTCACTTCGGGCGGACATACTGGCGAAGAAGTGTTTTTGGCAGTTTATCATCCCAAAGGCAACCGCCTTACAGGAAATGTACGAAACAAAGAAGTGAATAGCTATCTTTATAAAGTAGCAGGGCTCAAAAAACCGCTGAACAAACTTACCGCTGAAATTTATGCTAAACATACGGCAGTATTTGATGGGCTAAAATACAACATAGTTTTAGAAAAAGGTAAGACACCAATACTCGTTGTAAAAAACGGAACAAAGACGCTTGAGATTGAGGCATACAGCTCGGTGGGCAACTTGAATGGTGTAAACTTTGACTTAGGCTCTGTGGTTGTTTATATGGATAAAAATAACACTTTTTACCTCCCAAAAAACCTAGCAAAACGACTAGAGTAAAGAACAACCCATAGTGGATTGAACAATCAAACAAAAAAGAAGATAAAATATATTTACAATATCTACCGAGAACACCCTTAGTAAAGGAATGAACACAACCCAAATAGCTCACTTATTTGCTAATAATAAAAACACTTTGGATGTCAGCGCATTAAAAAACAAGTATATAGCTTATAAGGATAATTTGAGAAATAACAAAAATGGAAATCAGTTGAATATAAATTAACACAAAACGAGGTTGCTTTCATTATGAAAACAACCTCGCTTTTACTTAAACATATCGAAAAAAAATTGAACGCTTAATTATTAATGGATTCTACCGTTATCATCGATGTCTAATACATTTCTACGGGCGTCAACTTTCTTATCGTATTCGTCACGTGAGTAAACTACAATCTTATCAAAATCACGTTGTCCAGTTCCTGCAGGTATCAAGTGACCACAAATAACGTTTTCTTTCAAACCTTCCAATTTGTCAGTTTTACCGTTAATAGCAGCATCATTCAATACTTTGGTTGTTTCCTGGAAGGAAGCAGCCGACATGAAACTATTTGTTTGAAGTGCAGAACGTGTTATACCCTGTAGTATTTGATTAGAGGTGGCTGCGATGGCATCGCGTGTTTCCACTAACTTCATATCACGACGTTTCAACATACTGTTTTCGTCACGCAATTTTCTCGGAGTGATAATTTGACCTGGTTTCATGGTGGTAGAATCTCCAGCATCAAGGATAATTTTTTTACCCCATATACGGTCGTTCTCTTCCATAAATTCGTTTTTATCAACGATTTGCTTTTCAAGAAAACGAGAATCACCTTGTTCCAAAATTTCAACTTTACGCATCATTTGACGAACAATTACCTCAAAGTGTTTATCATTAATTTTCACACCTTGTAAGCGATAAACATCTTGTACCTCATTTACAATATAATCTTGAACCGCAGTAGGTCCTTTGATCAACAAAATATCCGAAGGAGTAGTTGCGCCATCCGAAAGCGGTGTACCAGCGCGTACAAAGTCATTTTCTTGTACCAAAATTTGTCGTGATAGCGGAATCATGTATTTTTTGATTTCGCCAGTCTTAGAAGTCACAGTCAACTCGCGGTTACCACGTTTGATTTTTCCGAAAGTTACCTCACCATCAATCTCGGCCACTACAGCAGGATTTGAAGGATTACGAGCTTCGAATAATTCGGTTACACGTGGTAAACCACCCGTAATATCGCCCGATTTACCTACAGCACGAGGTATTTTCACCAACATTTGACCCATTTTAATTTTGTCGCCATTATCTAGCACCAAGTGGGCACCTACTGGTAAGTTGTAAGTACGAAGTATTGAACCATCTTTGGAAACAATGTGTGCACTAGGAACTTTCGTTTTGTCCTTCGACTCAATGATAATTTTTTCGCGCAAACCTGTTGACTCATCAGATTCAGCCTTGAAAGTAACATTCTCAATTACGTCTTCAAATTCAATTTTACCTTCAGTTTCCGAAATAATTACAGCATTAAATGGATCCCAATCACAGACCAGTTGTCCTTTTTTGCCTATTTCGCCTTCTTTTACATATAATTTAGAACCGTAAGGTATATTTTGAGTGGTCAATGCTATTCCAGTAGTCTGGTCAATAACACGCATTTCGGCCAATCGGCTTACAACTACCTGATAATTCTTTTTATCTTCATCAATAGCATCTACAGTACGAAGTTCATCAAACTCTAAGCGACCATCATAGCGCAATTCAATTTTGGATTCGGCAGCAACGTTAGAAGCAATACCCCCAACGTGGAACGTACGAAGCGTTAACTGTGTACCTGGCTCACCAATTGATTGAGCTGCAATTACTCCTACAGCTTCACCTATTTGTACCATTTTACCAGTAGCAAGGTTACGACCATAACATTTAGAGCAAACCCCTTTTTTAGATTCGCATGTCAAAACCGAACGAATTTCAACACGCTCGATAGGTGAATCTTGAATTTTTCGAGCCAATACTTCAGTAATTTGTTCACCCGAAGCAACTATCAATTCACCATTAAATGGATTTTGAATATCATGTACCGAAACACGACCAAGAATACGCTCATACAATGATGAAACCACCTCTTCGTTGTTTTTCATTTCGGTAGCTACCAAACCACGCAAAGTACCACAATCGTGTTCGTTGATAATTACATCTTGCGATACATCCACCAAACGACGAGTTAAATAACCAGCATCAGCAGTTTTCAATGCCGTATCCGCCAAACCTTTACGAGCACCGTGAGTAGAAATAAAGTATTCCAATACAGACAGCCCCTCTTTAAAGTTAGAAAGAATAGGATTTTCAATAATTTGACCACCTTCTGCGCCAGACTTTTGAGGTTTAGCCATCAAACCACGCATACCCGAAAGTTGACGAATTTGTTCTTTAGATCCACGCGCTCCAGAATCCAACATCATAAATACGGAATTAAATCCTTGATTGTCGGTAGAAATTTGCTTCATTAAGATATTCGACAATTTGGAGTTGATATGTGTCCAAGTATCAATAATTTGATTGTAACGTTCGTTGAAAGTAATGAATCCCATGTTATAGTTATTCAAAATTTCTTCCACTTCAGCGTTACCTTCTTTTACCAATGCTTCTTTTTCGGCAGGAATAATTACGTCATTCAAATTAAACGAAAGTCCACCTTTAAAAGCCATAAAGTATCCTAAATCTTTAATATCATCTAAGAATTGAGCCGTACGGGCTACACCACAAACATCAATTACTTTACCAATAATGTCACGCAATGATTTCTTTGAAAGTAATTCGTTGATATAACCAACCCTTTTAGGAACACATTTATTAAATAATATACGGCCAACTGTAGTTTCTATAATCATGTCAACCAATTCACCCTCTGCATTCAAATCTTGAGTTTTAACCTTAATCCAAGAGTGAAGGGCAACTTTTCTTTCATTATAAGCTATTTCTGCTTCTTCTGGCGAATAGAAAATAAGACCCTCTCCCAAAGCTCCGGTACGTGGTTTTGTAATATAATACAAACCAAGAACCATGTCTTGAGATGGCACCGTAATAGGAGCACCATTAGCAGGATTCAAGATATTATGAGAAGCCAACATCAACATTTGAGCCTCCAAAATAGCCTCATTACCAAGTGGTAAGTGAACAGCCATTTGGTCACCGTCAAAGTCGGCATTGAAAGCAGTACATGAAAGTGGGTGCAACTGAATAGCTTTACCTTCAATCATTTTTGGTTGGAAAGCTTGAATACCCAAACGGTGCAATGTAGGAGCACGGTTTAGCAATACGGGATGTCCTCTCATCACGTATTCCAAAATATCCCAAATTACAGGGTCTTTGCGGTCAACAATTTTCTTAGCCGATTTTACCGTTTTAACGATACCACGCTCAATCAATTTGCGGATAACAAACGGTTTATATAATTCTGCTGCCATATCTTTTGGGATACCGCATTCGTGCATTTTTAATTCTGGTCCTACAACAATTACCGAACGTGCTGAATAATCGACACGTTTACCCAATAAGTTTTGACGGAAACGACCTTGTTTACCTTTCAATGAATCAGATAATGACTTCAATGGACGGTTAGCATCGGTTTTAACCGCACTTGATTTACGTGAGTTGTCAAACAATGAATCGACAGCTTCTTGAAGCATACGTTTTTCATTACGTAAAATCACTTCTGGGGCGCGTATTTCAATCAATCGCTTCAAACGATTGTTGCGTATTATTACGCGACGATATAAATCGTTCAAGTCGGAAGTGGCAAAACGACCACCATCCAAAGGCACCAACGGACGCAATTCAGGAGGAATAACCGGAACGATTTTAATAATCATCCATTCTGGTTTATTACGCAAGCGTGAAACACGGAACGATTCTACAATTTGTAAACGTTTCAATGCCTCATTTTTACGTTGTTGTGATGTATCGTTGTTAGCTTTGTTACGCAAATCATAAGATAAGGTATCTAGATCCAAACGGCTCAACATATCGTGAATAGCATCTGCACCCATTTTAGCAATAAACTTATTAGGGTCTGTATCTTCCAACAATTGGTTTTCGCGTGGAAGTGATTCTAAAATATCTAGGTATTCATCTTCAGTAAGCAATTCTCCAACAGCGATATTCTCACTATTATCAAGAATTCCACCTTGAATTATAACGTATTTTTCGTAATAGATAATTGAATCTAATTTTTTGGTCGGCATTCCCAGCAAATAACCTATTTTATTAGGCAACGAGCGGAAATACCAAATATGAGCCACTGGCACAACCAATTGAATGTGTCCCATTCTCTCGCGTCGTACTTTCTTTTCGGTCACTTCTACCCCACAACGGTCACACACAATACCCTTATAACGAATACGTTTGTATTTGCCACAATGGCATTCAAAGTCCTTGGTAGGTCCAAAAATACGTTCGCAGAACAAACCATCGCGTTCAGGTTTATATGTACGGTAATTAATGGTTTCGGGTTTGAGAACCTCGCCACTTGACAATTTTAATATCTCCTCGGGAGATGCTAACCCAATAGATATTTTACTAAAACTACTCTTTACCTTATTTTCATTTTTAAAAGCCATATCTCTGTATTATAAAGAGTTATAAGATTTACTACTTGTGATTTTACAACTTTAAATTGAAAAGCTTGAATGGTTAAACGAATCAAACATTCATCACTTTATCTCCGCCTCACCCCAACCCTCTCCTTAAGGAGAGAGTTGGGGTGAGGCGGGATTTAGGGGGCTCTTTTAATCTAAAGTGATACTCAAACCTAATCCACGAAGTTCGTGCAATAATACGTTGAGTGATTCTGGAATTCCAGGTGCTGGCATTGGATCGCCTTTTACAATTGCTTCGTAAGTACGAGCACGACCCATAACATCATCAGACTTTACAGTCAAAATTTCTTGCAAAATGTGAGCAGCTCCAAATGCTTCAAGTGCCCAAACCTCCATTTCTCCAAAACGCTGACCACCGAATTGTGCTTTACCACCAAGCGGTTGTTGTGTAATAAGTGAGTACGGTCCGATAGAACGAGCGTGCATTTTATCTTCCACCATGTGACCTAATTTCAACATATAGATAACACCTACAGTTGCTGTTTGGTCAAAACGATCACCTGTTCCACCATCGTACAAATAGGTTTTACCATAATTTGGTACCCCGGCTTTTTCAGTCCAAACATTCAAGTCATCAAGGCTTGCACCATCAAAAATTGGCGTTGCAAAACGAACACCCAATTCTTTTCCAGCCCAACCCAGTACGGTTTCAAAAATCTGTCCAAGGTTCATACGCGACGGTACACCAAGTGGATTCAACACGATGTCAACCGGAGTTCCATCGGCAAGGAAAGGCATATCTTCTTGGCGTACAATACGCGACACAATACCTTTGTTACCGTGACGACCGGCCATTTTATCACCTACACGAATTTTACGTTTTTTGGCAATATACACTTTGGCAATCTGTACAATTCCGTTTGGAAGTTCATCCCCAATAGTGATATTGAATTTCTGACGTTTGATCTGAGCATCCAATTCCTTGTGTTTTCTCAGGTAATTCATTATCAATCGTTTGATTAATTCATTTTTATGTGAATCACCAGTCCATTTGCTAAGTTGAATAGCCGTATAATCAATTTCACGAAGCCGCTCTGAAGTAAACTTGCTGTTTCTAGAAATAACATCTGCTCCTAAGAAATCTTTTACGCCAGCCGATGTTTTATCACCAAGCAAAAAGATTAACTTATCAACAAGCGTTTCACGCAAAATAGCTGCTTGGTTTTCAAACTCTTCATCCAATCTAGGAAGTACAGCTTTATCAGCCAATTTTGATTTACGGTTCTTCTGAGCTTTAGAGAATAAGCGTTTACCAATCACAACACCCGAAAGTGAAGGAGTAGCTTTTAAAGAAGCATCTTTTACATCGCCTGCTTTGTCACCAAAAATGGCACGAAGCAGTTTTTCCTCTGGCGATGGGTCTGATTCCCCTTTTGGAGTAATTTTACCAATAATAATATCACCTGGCTCAATACGTGCTCCAATACGAATAATTCCGTTCTCGTCCAAATCTTTGGTGGCTTCTTCACTTACGTTAGGAATATCCGAAGTAAATTCTTCAATTCCTCGTTTGGTTTCACGCACATCCAATAACTGCTCAACAACGTGTATAGAAGTAAATACGTCTTCACGAACAACACGTTCATTAATTACAATAGCATCCTCAAAATTATAACCTTTCCATGGCATAAAGGCCACTTTCAAATTTTTTCCAATAGCCAATTCTCCATTTTGTGTGGCATAGCCCTCAGTCAAAATTTGATCCAAAACAACCTTATCACCTTTACTGACTATAGGACGTAAATCGATGGTTGTATTTTGATTGGTTTTTTGAAATTTCGGCAATTTATATTCTTTTAAAGCCGTATCGAAGCTAACATACTCTTCTTCTTCAGTACGGTCATAAAGTATTTTTATACATTCGGCATCTACATATTCTACCACTCCTACTCCTTCGGCCATAACCTGTGTACGAGAATCACGAATTAATTGACGCTCAATACCAGTTCCAACAATCGGAGCATCGCAACGCAATAACGGCACTGCCTGACGCATCATGTTTGATCCCATCAAAGCACGGTTGGCATCATCATGTTCCAAAAAAGGAATAAGTGCAGCCGCAATTGAAGCTATTTGAGACGGAGAAACGTCCATTAAATTAACCTCAGAAGGGTCAATAACAGGGAAGTCGGCACCACGTCTTGATTTTACTTTATTACGGATAAAACGTCCTTTAGCATCCAATGGTGCATTACCTTGTGCTACAATAAATGTTTCCTCTTCCTCGGCAGTATAATACTCAATCCCCGCTTCCGAAATATCAACAACAGAATCAGTAACTTTACGATAAGGAGTTTCAATAAAACCCAACTCGTTAATTTTCGCATAAATACAAAGTGAAGAAATCAAACCAATGTTTGGTCCTTCAGGAGTTTCAATTGGGCACAAACGACCATAGTGCGTATAGTGTACGTCACGTACTTCAAAACCAGCACGTTCACGAGACAGACCGCCTGGTCCTAGAGCCGACATACGACGTTTGTGAGTAATTTCTGCCAATGGATTCTGTTGATCCATAAATTGCGATAAAGCATTTGTACCAAAAAAAGAATTGATTACAGAAGAAACACTCTTTGCATTAATCAAATCGATTGGCGTAAATACCTCATTGTCACGCACATTCATACGCTCCCGAATGGTTCGCGCCATACGCGACAACCCAACACCGAACTGGTTGAACAATTGTTCTCCAACTGTACGCACACGACGGTTACTTAAGTGGTCAATATCATCAACATCGGCTTTTGAGTTAATCAACTCAATAAGGTATTTTATAATTTCAATAATATCCTCTTTAGTCAGCACTTTAGTATCCATGCTGGTGGTCAGGTTCAATTTCCTATTGATACGAAAACGACCTACATTACCTAAATCGTAACGTTTTTCTGAGAAGAATAAATTGTTGATAACCTCACGGGCTGTAGAATCATCTGCAGGAACTGCATTACGCAATTGGCGATAAATATACAAAACAGCTTCTTTTTCCGAATTACTAGGGTCTTTTTGAAGTGTATTATAAATAATCGCATAGTCGTTCTGATTAGCATCAGCTCTGTGAAGTAAAATATTTGGAGTACCAGCTTCGATGATTTCATCTACGTGGTGAGCTTCCAAAACTGTTTCACGGTCAATAATAACCTCATTACGCTCAATAGTAACGACCTCGCCGGTGTCTTCATCCACAAAATCTTCAACCCAAGTTTTAAGAACGCGAGCAGCCAATTTTTGTCCAATTGCCTTTTTCAAACTTGTTTTGCTTACTTTAATTTCTTCAGCCAAGTTGAATATTTCCAAAATATCCTTATCACTTTCAAAACCAATAGCACGCAGCAAAGTGGTAACAGGAAGTTTTTTCTTCCGGTCGATATAAGCGTACATTACATTGTTGATGTCTGTAGCAAATTCTATCCACGAACCGCGGAAAGGAATAATACGTGCAGAATACAACTTGGTTCCGTTGGCGTGGGTGCTTTGACCAAAAAATACACCAGGTGAACGGTGGAGTTGTGATACAATAACACGCTCAGCACCATTGATAACGAATGTACCTTTGAGTGTCATATAAGGGATAGGTCCCAAATATACATCCTGAATTACGGTATCAAAATCTTCATGATCTGGATCGGTACAATATAATTTCAATTTGGCTTTTAGCGGCACGCTGTAGGTTAAGCCGCGTTCAACACATTCATCAATCGAATAACGTGGTGGGTCAACGTAATAATCTAAAAATTCGAGGATGAAATTATTTCGGGTGTCTGTAATCGGAAAGTTTTCGGAAAATACCTTATACAAACCTTCTGATTTTCTTTTTTCTGGAGCAGTGTCCATTTGAAAAAAGTCATGAAAAGACTTCAATTGTACTTCTAAAAAATCTGGATATTCCAATTGATTTTTGATTGAAGCAAAATTAATTCTTTGTGCTTTTGTTGATGGCGACATTTTCAAAGAGGTTTTTTTGTGCAGTGAACTCAATTATTTTATAGACAGAAAAAGGCTTAGAATCCCTCGAGCGAGGGAATCTAAACCAAAGACCTGATATTCAGGTTTACTTACTTAAGTTCAACTTCGGCTCCGCCGTCTTCGAGTTGTTTTTTCAATGCTTCAGCTTCGTCTTTAGATGCACCTTCTTTAATTACTGAAGGAGCAGCATCAACTAAATCTTTAGCTTCTTTCAAACCTAAACCTGTCAATTCTTTTACTAATTTTACGACTGCCAATTTAGCTGCACCCGCTGATTTCAATACTACATCAAAAGATGATTTTTCTTCTACTACTTCAGCAGCAGCTGCAGGACCTGCAGCAACCGCAACAGCTGCAGCAGCTGGTTCGATACCATATTCATCTTTCAAAATTTGAGCTAACTCATTTACCTCTTTAACTGTCAAGTTAACCAATTGTTCTGCAAAAGCTTTCAAATCTGCCATTTTAATTATTTTTTATAATTTTGTTTTTTTTAATATTACCTATGAATTTATCTTTCAGACAATGTTTTCAACACGCCGTGGATAATTGACCCCCCTGATTGGAGAGCGGATATAACGTTCTTAGCAGGCGATTGCAACAAGGCAATAACATCGGCAATAAGTTCGTTCTTTGTCTTTACGTGGATAAGTGCTTCCAATTGGTTTTCGCCAATGTAGAAACTTTCTTCAACATACGCTGCTTTAAGAATTGGTTTTTTCACTTTGCTTTTGTTTGCTTTCGCAAAATCACGAATGATTAGAGCAGGTGCGTTTCCAACGTTTGATAGCATCATTGCAGTTTCGCCTTTCAATGAACTATCAAGTTCAGTAAAGTCAACTGATGAGTTTTTAAGTGCTTTTTGAAGCAATGTATTTTTTACAACTACAAGTTTAATATCTTGTTTAAAGCAGATTCTTCTTAATTCAGTAGTTTTTGCAGCATTCAATCCACCAATGTCCATTAAATAGAAGTGAGCAAACTCAGCTAGAGTTGACTCAAGTTGTTTTATTATAGAGCTTTTATCTTCCTTTTTCATAAACTTTTAATTTTATTCTTCAATTGATTTGGGTTCAATCTTAATACCCATACTCATTGTACTAGAAAGAACAAATTCTTTGGTATTTTCAATAAGTTGTTCGTCAGTAAAAGAAACTTTACCTACCGATGTATGTACAATACCATATTTATCAACCTTAAAGTCGATTTTTCCTTGTTTTACTTCTTTTACAGCTTTACCTACTTCGTTGGTAACAGTACCACTTTTAGGATTTGGCATCAAACCACGTGGGCCTAATATACGACCTAAAGCACCTAATTTACCCATGATGGCAGGCATAGTGATAATCACATCCACATCTGTCCATCCGCCTTTAATTTTTTCGATATATTCATCGAGCCCTACAAAATCAGCTCCAGCTTCTTTGGCAGCTGCCTCTTGGTCGGGAGTACATAATGCTAGTACTTTTACTTCTTTACCGGTTCCATTAGGCAACGATACCACACCACGAACCATTTGGTTTGCTTTACGTGGATCTACACCTAAGCGTACATCTATATCAACAGAAGAGTCGAATTTAGTATTGGTAATTTCCTTTACTAAAGTGGCTGCTTCCTTGAGAGAATAGGTTTTTCCTGCTTCAATTTTTTCTAAAGCTAACCTTTGTTTTTTTGTCAGTTTACTCATTTTAATTGAAGTTTAATTAATTTTTATTTGGAAATGAACCTGTTACGGTAATACCCATACTTCTAGCTGTACCAGCAACCATTTTCATGGCAGCTCCTATTTCAAAACAATTCAAATCGACCATTTTGTCCGTAGCGATAGCTTCTACTTGTTCCCAAGTAATAGCAGCTACTTTTTTACGGTTTGGCTCAGCCGAACCACTTTTCAATTTTGTTATTTCTAACAATTGAATAGCTACTGGCGGAGTTTTTACAACAAAGTCGAATGATTTGTCGGTATAATAAGTGATAACGGCGGGCAAAATTTTTCCCGGTTTGTCTTGGGTTCTGGCATTAAATTGTTTGCAAAACTCCA
>JAIFKQ010000135.1 GCA_020049515.1 Paludibacter sp.
TTTTTTTTATGAAAACAAAAATATCAGTATTTGCATTTTTATGCTTGTTTTGGATACCAATGATTTTTGCTCAAGAACTTCCTTCAAAGGAATACTCTGTAAGATATCAAGATGTAATGAACCGCACCCAATGGTGGCGCGAAGCTCGTTTTGGTATGTTTATTCATTTTGGAGCATACTCCGTTGCGGCACGTGGCGAGTGGGTCAAATCAGTAGAACATTTAACCACAGATCAGTACCAAAAATACATCGATGCATTCAATCCCGTGGAATACGATGCTCGGAAATGGGCAAAAGAAGCCAAAGCTGCTGGTATGAAATACGCCGTACTTACTGCAAAACATCATGATGGTTATTGTCTGTTCAACAGCAAATTAACTGACTATAAACTTAGCTCGCAATTTGGTGGACGTGATGTGGTGCGCGAGTTTCTGGAAGCATTTCGTGCCGAAGGATTGAAAGTGGGACTGTATTATTCCATCATCGACTGGCATCATCCCGATTATCCGAACGTGGGCAATCATCCACAATTTGGCGATAAGGAATATGCCAAGCGAAAATTCAATTGGGACAACTACCTAAAATACATGCATGGACAAGTGGAAGAATTGGTCAAAGACTATGGAAAACTTGACATTATGTGGTTCGACTATTCTTTTGAGGAATACAGTGGCGAAAAGTGGAAAGCCAAAGAATTGGTAAAAATGATTCGCAGTTATCAACCAAATATCATTTTGGACAATCGATTGGAAGTACACGAGGGAACATCCTCAAAACAACGCATAGTGGGCGAATTGGGTGATTTTGAAACACCCGAACAAGGCATTCCAGAAACTCCGCTTGTGGATAAATATGGAAATGCTATTCCTTGGGAAACATGCCTAACTTTGAATCCTACTTGGGGTTACAGCGAATTTGAAAAAAACTGGAAAACACCCGAATTAATAGTCAATTGCCTAGTCAACTGCGTAAGTAAAAATGGCAATTTGTTGGTCAATGTAGGCCCCGACCCCATAGGAAATATCCCTGAAGCAAGCACTCAAATACTTTCGGAAGTAGGTAAATGGATGGACAAAAATAGCGAAAGTATCTATGGATGCGGCGCCAGCAAAATGGAAAGGCAAGATTGGGGCCGCTATACACAAAAAGGAAACCTAATCTATGCCCATTGGCTCAATACTTATTTGGGTGATATTAATGCAAAAGGTCTCCATAAGGAACAGGTGAAAAATGTATTTATGTTGGCCTCGGGAGCCGAACTCCCCTCCTACTCCACTTGGTTTGGAAATATGGACGATGGTAATTTCTTTATCAAAATGGGACATTCGCCCAATAGACCAACTAGTATGGATAAAGTGATTAAGGTTGAATTGAAATAAATGGAGCCTCACAAATCTTAGTAACGAGATTTAAAATTACAATTATTTTACAGAGCATGTAATCAATCATGTTCGAATAGAAATACAAAAATTTGGCGTTCAGGTACTTTTAAAAGTTTTGGAGAAAATCAACCAAATTCGTTAAATATAACTAGAGTAATGTTAGGCTATTTGTGTCGTATTGAATAATTAACGATTGTCGTTGTAGAGAATATTAAAAATTAATACAGAATTAAATGTTCTAATAGCTAATTCAAATTACTTAAGATAGAACATAAAGCAAATTTATTTGACATTTTCACGGTATTTAAAAAACCGAAAAATCGGCTTGTATATTAATGATAGAATCAATACGATTCTATTATTTTTTATTTTACTGCAAAGTAATGTGCGCTTATCTCAAAAGAAACATACAATTGATAAATGGGTTGCATCATTATCAACTAGGGAAACAAAATATATCACTATAAATGGTTCTAAACTCAATTATTTGGGTATGGTTTAAAAGAAATTTTAAACCTAAAAAAAGCGGCTTTAATAATAGTGAAATATCAAAACCCACACGAAAAGTAGTAGAACCCAATAAATAAATTATCTAAAAAATAAACGAACAAAATATTGACATTATAGAAGTAAAAGAAAACAATAAAGGGCATTTGTAACAATTTCGAAACATAAGTATTTAGCCCGGTCAATAAAATTAAAACAGACGGAAGATTTTAGCTAAAGCAGCCCTTAAAGACAAAAGAATATAGAATAAAAAAAAAAAAACAATATGAAAGTGAGCGTATATAATATTTTATTACTACATTTGCACGCTTTTGTTACAAATTCTAATAATTCTATTAGATTTAAATCAATTAGCACACATTTTTAATCTAAAATAGTTGAACTATAATACAATTTGTGGCAAAAGAATTTGATTCCAATATAAAGTGGCAATAGATACTTTTAGTTTAATTATTAGCAATCAAAATAGTCGCCGCACAAAAAGTATATTAAACACAAACAGAATATACATTACAACACATAAAATAATTTTTAAAATTCAAAAAAAACATTATGGAAAACAAAGTAAATCTATCAAAAAAAAGCAAATCTTTTACAGGTATCAAGTCTTCAGGCCTTGTTATGTTAGCATGTCTAGTGCTTGCTATTCTTATTTATCAATTTATTCTAGGAAATCCAGCAAACTTTTTGAATGGCGACCCTAAAAACCATCCACTAGAAGGTAACTTTTTAGGTCTTATTTACAAAGGTGGTATCATTGTACCAATCATTCAAACCCTATTACTTACAGTTTTAGCTTTAAGCATTGAGCGATTCTTCGCTATCAAAACGGCTTATGGCAAAGGTAAATTAGTGAAATTTGTGGCTGAACTTAAATCATTCTTATCAAAAGGTGACATTAAAGGTGCTACAGCTTTGTGTGACAACCAACAAGGATCAGTTGCTAATGTAGTTACATCTGCTTTAGTAAAATACTCTGAAGTTGAAGAAGACAAAACATTATCAAAAGAACAACAAATTCTTGCCATTCAAAAAGAGGTAGAAGAAGCCACTGCTCTTGAACTTCCAATGTTGAGCCAAAACCTTCCAATTATTGCAACAATCGTAACTTTAGGTACATTAATGGGACTTCTTGGAACAGTTATTGGTATGATCAAATCATTTGCTTCGTTGGCAGGTGCAGGTGGTACTGACTCGGTAGCATTATCGGCAGGTATTTCTGAAGCTTTGATTAACACTGCTTTTGGTATCGCTACTGGTGCTTTGGCTGTTGTATCTTACAACTATTTCACAAGCAAAATTGACTCAATCACTTACTGTATCGACGAAGTAGGTTTTTCAATCGTTCAAACATTTGCTGCATCTCACAAGTAATCATTCCTCTAAAAAAATAAAATGCTATGTCTAAAGTAAAAGTAGCAAGGAAGAGCACACTAATCGACATGACTGCGATGAGTGATGTTACGGTACTACTGCTTACTTTTTTTATGCTAACCTCAACGTTCGTAAAAAAAGAGCCAGTACAAGTAACAACTCCCGGTTCTGTGTCCGAAATTAAAATACCTGAAACAAATATCTTACAGATATTGATTGACCCTACGGGAAAGGTCTTTTTAAGTTTGGATAAACAAAGCGATATGGTGGCAACCTTGACAAGTGTTGGCGAAGATTTAGGGGTTAAATTTACTCCTGAAGAAATTCAAAAATTCAAAATTCTCAAAACGTTTGGCGTTCCTATAAAAAGCATGAAAGCTTATTTAGCTATGACTGCTGATAATCAGGATAAAATTCTGAAAGATTATGGAATTCCAACAGATAGCTTAGATAATCAATTTAAAAGTTGGATTAAAAACGCACGCATGAGTAATCCCGACTTGAGAATAGCTATCAAAGCAGACCAAGAAACGCCTTATAAAGTAATAAAAAGTGTAATGACATCCCTACAAGATTTGAGGGAAAACAGATACAATTTAATTACATCGTTAAAAGTCACATCTGCTAATTAATAATACTATAAAATAATATGGCTGAAATACAAAGTAATGAAGGCGGCGGAAAGAAGAAAAAAGGCGGTAGCAAACAAAAGAAAATAAGTGTTCACGTGGATTTTACACCCATGGTGGATATGAATATGTTGCTAATTACATTCTTTATGCTGTGTACATCGTTGAGCAAACCTCAAACGATGGAAATAAATATGCCGAGTAACGATAAAAAAATTACAGAACAAGACCAAAGCAAAGTAAAAGCCTCGCAAGCAATTACTTTAGTACTTGCTGGTGGTGATTCAATATACTATTATACTGGACAACCAGACTATAAGAATTTCAACTCACTAAAGTTAAGTTCATATAAAGCAGATGGTATACGGTCGTTACTTTTAAAGAGGAACAGTGAAGCAGTTTCGAAAATCAATGATTTGAAAAAGAAAAAGTTAGATCTTAAAATTACACAGGAACAGTTTACGGCACAAGCAACTGAAATAAAAAATGGGAAAAACACACCTGTTGTTATTATTAAAGCTGCAGATAGGGCTACGTATAAAAATCTAATAGATGCTCTTGACGAAATGCAAATTTGCAATATCGGGAAATATGTTATTGATAAGATTACTCCTGGTGAATTATTCTTAATGAAGAATAGAGAAACTAAGGGTGAACTTTCAAAAAACACTACAAAATAGTTAAACGCCTAAAAAACAGAAAGTAAAATGGCTAAAATAGACTTGACTTCCTTAGAATGGCGAGAAATCATATTTCAAGGTAAGAACAAAAAATACGGAGCATATCAACTACGCGGAGACTCAGACAAACGTCATAATATATCAATGATAATTATTACGGCTATTGCTCTGATAGGTTTTAGTTTGCCAACACTTATAAAATTGGCCACTCCAAAACAAAAAGAAGTGATGACCGAAGTGACTGCTCTATCACGTTTAGACAAGGCAGAGGTAAAAAACGATGTGAAGAAAATAGAAGCTGTAGAGCCACCTCCAGCCTTGAAAAGCTCCATTAAATTTACGGCACCAGTTATCAAAAAAGACGAAGAGGTAAAAGAAGAAGAAGAAATCAAAAGTCAACAAGAACTTACCGATACCAAAGGAGCTATCTCAATTGCTGACGTTAAAGGCAACGATGATGTAAATGGTAAAGACATTGCAGACATCAAAGAAAATGTGACACAGGAAGTAGAAGAAAAAGTATGGGAAGTAATTGAACAAATGCCACAATTTCCTGGTGGGGAATCGGAGCTATTATCTTTTATTGCTAAAAGTATCAGGTATCCTGTTATAGCACAGGAAAATGGTATTCAAGGTAGAGTAATTATACGTTTTGTTGTTTCAAAAACTGGGGTAGTTTCAAATGTAGAGGTTTTAAGATCTTTAGACAGTTCCTGCGACAAAGAGGCCGTGAGAGTAGTAAAAACTCTTCCAAAATGGATTCCTGGAAAACAAAACGGTGTTAATGTTCCAGTTTATTACACACTACCAATTACATTTAGATTACAATAAAAATTAAATGACTAAAATCAATTATTTTCCTTTATTGTTTTTGGCATCGTTTTTGTTTATTGTTTCTTGTCAAACAAAAAACAAAGACGGTCAAACTGATACTTACACTGCTGGAGTAATTAAAATCAGTGTAGATGAAAGTTTTAAACCAATTATACAAGAAGAGTTGGATGTGTTTGAAGCCCAATTTCCTAATGCTGGAATTGTGCCAAAATATACAGACGAGGTAGAGGCAATTAATGATTTACTTAAAGATAGCGTGCGAGTGGCCATAGTCACTCGTGGCTTATCTAAGGCAGAAGAGGATTTTATGAAAAGTAAGAAATTTGCACCAAAATCTTACAAATTAGCCACAGACGCAATTGCATTAATTAGCAACAATCAAAATCCGGATTCAATTATTACAGTTTCCGAAATTAGAAGTATTTTAACGGGCGAAATAAAAAACTGGAAAGATATTTATCCCACATCGAAATTGGGAAAAATCACAGTGGTTTTTGACAACCCAAATTCAAGTACCATAAGATATGCTATAGATTCTATTTGCAACGGCAAACCACTATCTAAAGAACTTAACGCTCAGAAAACCAATACAGATGTGATTAATTTCGTATCTCAAACACCTGGTTCAATAGGTGTAATAGGAGTTAATTGGCTTGGCAACACAAGCGATACAACTAACTTATCATTCAACAAAAAGATTAGAGTAATGGCTGTAAGCAACGAAGCAGTGGCAACAATTGAAAATAGCTATAAACCTTTTCAAGCCTATCTTTTTTATGGATATTATCCGCTTACACGAAGCGTATATATAATTTTAAATGACCCACGAGGGGCTTTACCTTCAGGTCTAACCTCTTTTTTGACATCCGACAGAGGGCAACGTATTATATTAAAATCAGGGTTAGTACCTGCTACGCAACCAATTCGAATTGTAAATATCAAAGACGAATAACTATAATTGATAATTAAATCAAAAAAAAAATGAAACGATTACTTTTATTTATCACTTTACTTTCTATATCTAGTATCTTCGTAAACTTAACATCATTAGTGGCGAATACTGGTCAAGGTAAAGCCTATTACAATGCCGGTTTTCCGCAGGTTGCTAAACCAATTTTAGTAGAAGAAATAAATGCTGACCCTTCAAGTACTGCCGAAAACAGTTACTATTTAGGAAATATCTATTTTGGGGAAAACAAAATTGATTCTGCAACTATATTTTTCAACAAAGGTCTGGCGGCTAATCCTTTAAATGCGTTGAATAGCGTTGGTTTATCAATGCTTAAAATGAAAACCAACCTTCCAGAAGCTGAAATTGAGATTCAAAATTTATTAAAGCAAAAACCTAATAAGAAAAATATTGATGTGTTCTTGGCAATTGGTAAAGCTTATTTAGCAAACAATTTAATAGAACAAGCCAATGAATACCAGAAAAAAGCACAAAAACTAAACTCAAAATATGCACCAGTGTATGTACTTTTGGGCGATATAAGCTTGGCATTAGATAGTACTGGAAAAGCTTGTAGCAATTATGATTTAGCAATTTATTTTGATGAAAACAGCAAAGAAGCTTACATAAAATATGCTCGTGCATACAAAGTTGTAAACGCGGCTTTATCAATAGAAAAACTAGAAACCTTAAAAGCAAAAGACCCTACATTTCTATTGGTTGATAAGGAAATGGCAGATATTTATTATGCTACAAATAAATTTGATAAAGCAGCCAAACTTTATGAAAATTATTTGAAATCGGGAAATTCAAGTGCCGCAGATCTAACAAAATATGCCATGACCCTGTTTTTCAATCAAAATTTTGAAAAATCATTGGAAGTAGCAAATCTAGGCATTAAAAAATCACCACGAAACCCTGCATTTAACCGTTTGGCTATGTATAATTATGTCGGTTTAAAGAAATTTGATGAGGCTTTAATTGCTGCTGATAATTTTTTCAACAAATCAGAAAAACCGGAATTTACATATTTCGATTATACTTATTATGGACAGGCATTAAGAGGTAAAAAGCAATTTGATTTAGCTGTAAAGGAGTACGAAAAAGCGTATCAATTAGACACAACAAAGATAGACCTGCTGAAAGAAATCTCGGACATGCACAGCGAAAATGGAAATTATTCCGATGCTATTTTGATATTTGAGAAGTACATATCAAAAATAAATCCTGAAAATAATAATTCGGATACAGATATGACTTTGGGAAAATTATACACCAATTTAGGAAACTCTGAAAATATTGGACCTGATAAAAAGGCTATAGCTCTTTTAAGTGCTGATTCATTATTTGCAAAAGTAGCCTTATTGGAGACCACTAACTACAGAGGTAACTATTGGAGAGCGCGTGTAAATTCGGCTTTGGATCCAGAAACAACAAAAGGATTGGCAAAACCTTATTATGAAATAACAGCTACGCTCATCGAATCAAAGGCTGACGCTAGGTACAATACTGTACTGATAGAATGCTACAGCTATTTGGGTTACTACTCTCTCCTTCAGAAAAACAATGAGCTTTCGCTTTCATATTGGAACAAAATTATAACAATTGAACCCACTAATGCAACCGCAATAAAAGCGATTGGTGGAATAACAAAGGCAATGAAAGGAAAAAAATAATTCATTAAAAAACAAAAAAAAAAAGAGGCATAAGAAATTATGCTTCTTTTTTTTATTATTTTAATGTGCAATGAATTAAATTATTAGTAATTTTGTCAGCAAAATATGCCATAATTGCAGTTTAGTCATTTTATATTATGCAACAGTCAGAAATACAAGCAGTAAAGCAGCGATTTGGAATTATCGGAAATTCTGAATTGCTCAATCGAGCAATAGATATTGCAGTACAAGTAGCTCCCACAGATTTATCCGTATTAATTACAGGAGAAAGTGGTGTAGGAAAAGAAAATTTTCCGCAGATAATACATAATTATAGCCACCGAAAACATGGCCCTTACATAGCTGTAAACTGTGGTGCAATACCAGAAGGCACTATCGATTCTGAGCTTTTTGGGCACGAAAAAGGCTCCTTTACTGGGGCCTCTGCTGATAGAAAAGGGTATTTTGAAGTTGCCGATGGTGGTACTATCTTTTTGGATGAAGTAGGCGAGCTACCACTTTCCACACAAGTACGTTTATTAAGAGTGCTCGAAATGGGTGAGTTTATCAAAGTTGGATCATCCAAAACCCAAAAAACGAATGTAAGGGTAGTAGCTGCTACCAATCTAAATATGGTGCAAGCCATTAGAGATAACCGATTTAGAGAAGATTTATTTTACCGATTGAATACAGTACCCATTGTAATTCCTGCTTTAAGAGAGAGAAAAGAAGACATCGTTTTGCTATTTCGTAAATTCGGATCTGATTTTGCGGAAAAATACCGTATGCCGCCAATCAAGTTAACCGATGATGCCAAGCAATTACTCTCAAATTACTATTGGAACGGCAATATAAGACAATTAAAAAACATTACTGAGCAAATATCGGTTATTGAACAACAAAGAGAAATATCTGCTGTAATACTTAAAACATATTTACCCAAAGAGGAGGCCGAAAGACTGCCTGCTTTATTTTCAACATCGGGCAGAGAGCAAAAATCGTTTAACAGCGAACGTGAAATTTTATATCAAGTCTTATTTGATATGAAAAAAGACATGAACGATTTAAAAAAATTGGTTCATAACATAATGAATGGGCAACACGCTGAAATACAAAATAATGACACACATTTTCCTGCTACAATTATAAGCAACAACGATGCTAGGATAAACACACCTTCTAGCAACAAAGACTTCAAGTCGGACAAAAATGCAACACATGAAAATGCTGAATTTAGAGAACTAGAAGACCCTGAGGTATTTCAAGAGGCCGAAGAGTACTTAGAAGAGGAAGAAGAAAAAGCGCCAATAAAACCAATGTCGCTGGAAGATATGGAGCGAAAAATGATTAAACTTACGCTGGAAAAATATAGGGGAAAACGCCGATCGGCAGCCGAGGAGCTGGAAATTTCAGAAAGAACATTGTACAGAAAAATAAAAGAATATGGCCTTGAATAATTTCAACAGTAGAAACAGTAATTACAGATTTAATGGCATATTTTTAAATTTAATGCTTTTTAGCATTGTGCTATTACTATTTTCCTGTAGTGTTTCGTATAAATTCAATGGTTCTTCTATAGACTATAGCAAAACAAAATCCCTTTCAATTTCTGATTTCCCAAACACGGCTGAACTTATATATCCACCTCTATCACAAGAATTTACGGAAGCATTAAGGGATTCCTATGCCAAACAAACAAGGCTTCAGCTTCTTAAAAAAGGAGGAGATATGCACATTGAAGGCGAAATAATTGGATACCAACTCACTCCAATGTCAATTAGTGCCGACAGCTATTCGTCTGAAACAAAGTTGACAATGACAATAAAAGTCCGATTTACAAACGATAAAAATCCAGCCGACGACTTTGAAAAAAGCTATTCTTCATTTCAAAATTTTGATAGCAACAGAATGCTAACAGAAGTGCAAGATGAGTTAATGAAAATAATGGTAGCAGAAATGGTGGATAATATATACAATGATACAGTAGCAAAATGGTAAGTGTAAATGCTATATAAATCATATTTTTACGTTGGCGTTTTTTTTATTGCAAAAGCAACAAATCATTAGTGGGCTAACATCATTAGAATAAAAAAAACAATTCTATAAAAAATAATCGAGCACAACTGTCTTATCAACAAGATTAAATTTAAACCAAACAAATTTAATGACTCACCAACAATTCATAGCACTTATTAGGCAACCAAAAAAAGTAGGAGCTGAAAATTTGATTGATTTAAAGGAAATGGTGGAACATTATCCCTATTTTGTGTCTGCAAGATTACTTTTGGCAAAAGCTTCACAACAATCCAATAGTATCCATTTTGCAAGAAACCTAACATTGGCTTCTCTATATTGTGCTAATAAGCGTTGGCTTTATTACTACATTTATCCCGAAAAAGAATTATCTTCGGAGTCATATCGTAGAGTGGGTAGTGAAAATGCTACAGGGGGCTACTTCGATATAATACAAGCAATAAACAATGAGGGGGGTGATACTAAAAAATCGTTGTCAAACTTAGCAGAACGTTTAAAATCAGCTCGTTCCATGGTTATGACTCCTGTAGCAAAACCCATTTTGGAGGTAAAGAAAACGGAAGAAAGCGATGAAAAAACACCATTAAAAAAAACAGCGCAAGATTATTTTCAATCAGAAGAGATAGAAATTTCAGAAAAAAATGCAAAAAAAATGATACTAGAGCGAAAGTATAGTCAAGCAATTTCAATTTTGAGGGAATTAAATTTGAATAATCCAAAAAAAAGTGTTTACTTTGCAGACCAAATTCGTTTTTTGGAAAAAGTCATTGAAAACTCAAAAAAATAAATTATATTATGTACGTTCTTCTTACAATTTTAATTGTTATCGCATCTGTATTGCTCACTTTGTTAGTATTAGTTCAAAACTCTAAAGGTGGTGGTTTGGCAGCAGGTTTTTCATCTACAAATCAAATAATGGGTGTTCGAAAAACAACAGATTTCCTAGAAAAGGCTACTTGGGGTTTAGTAATATTTGTTGTTGTACTTTCAATAGCTACAGTAGGTGTTCGTTCTTCTGAACCATCAAATACGAATGAATCTGAAATTATAGAACAAATTAAAAACACAAAACAATCAGAGCCAGGTGTAGTTGCACCAAATTTTGGCGAAACTCCAGAAGCAGCAAAAGCTCCAGCCGCTGAACCAGCAAAAAAATAATTTTACCGATAAAATAAAAAGCGCATCAAATTATTTTTTGATGCGCTTTCTTTTTTATAGTTCCTCGTTTTACAAAATTGGCCTATACCAATGAATTTCATCCATTTAATAGATTATACTGGCACTTTTGCATTTGCTATTAGCGGCATTAGGTTGGCATCGGCAAAAAAATTCGATTGGTTTGGCGCCTACGTTGTAGGACTAGTAACGGCAATTGGCGGTGGTACGTTAAGAGATTTGCTTTTGGACGTAACGCCATTTTGGATGTTGCAGCCCTCCTATCTGATAGTAACGGCACTAGCATTGGTTTTTGTAATTCTCTTAGGAAAACTTGTAATTCGACTCAACAATACTTTTTTTATTTTTGATGCCATAGGCCTAGGTTTGTTTGTGGTAGTGGGCATTGAAAAAAGTTTGGCTGCAGGATTTCCATTTTGGGTAGCTATATTAATGGGCATGATTACGGGATCGGCTGGCGGAATTATTCGTGACATTTTTATTAACGAAGAGCCACTCATTTTCCGAAAAGACATTTATGCTTTATCTTGTTTGCTGGGTGGTGTTGTATTTTATATTTGTACAAAAATGTATTTCGCTCCCTTTATAATTCAAATTGTATCGGCTGTTTCTGTCATTATTGCTCGAATTCTAGCCGTTAAGTATCACATTAGCTTACCAATATTAAGGGGTCATGAAGATGAAACTCCATCTAAAATATTATAATTACGAATAGCAATAATCAAAAAAAAACATGCTTCAGATAGATGATACCATAATTAGTCTTGACCTTTTGGATGAACACTTTGTATGCGATTTGGGCACATGCAAAGGCATCTGCTGCATCGAAGGGGATGATGGCGCACCGCTAGAATTTAACGAAGTAAATATTATAGAAGAATTACTTCCAATAATTTGGGATGATTTAAGCGAAAAATCAAAAGCAGTGATATTGGCACAAGGCGTTTCGTACATTGATGATGATGGCGAACCTGTTACATCAATAGTAAATGGAGCTGAATGTGTATTTACTTACACTGATGAAAAAGGCGAATGCAAATGTGCCATAGAAAAAGCCTATCGCGAAGGTAAAACTAACTTTTACAAACCCATTTCATGTCATTTATACCCAGTTAGGCTTCAAAAATATGAAGACTATACGGCTGTGAATTACCATAGGTGGAAAGTATGTAATTGTGCCCGAAAATTAGGAAGCAAATTAAAAATTCCTGTTTATCAATTTTTAAAAGAGCCGCTAATTAGAAAGTTTGGTGAAGAGTGGTTTGAACAATTGGAAATTGCTGACAATGAACTGAAAAACAGCGAATTGAGAAATAAATAACAGCCAAAAT
>JAIFKQ010000152.1 GCA_020049515.1 Paludibacter sp.
ACCGACAGCGATTTGCCAAACCGACGAGGGCGAGAAAGGAAGAAAATACCCGATTTGTCGGTTACTAATGTGTGAAAATAGTCCGTTTTATCGGCATAAAAAAGATTTCTTTCAATCAAATTCTCAAAAGTATAGCCACTCGTTGTTATTGATTGTCGCATAGAAGTAGTATTGTTAATTGATTGGCTGAAAAACAGATACAAAGATAGCTTATTGTACAGTAACAAACAAATATAACAAAAACAAAAGGTTGGTTCTGAATTTCGGAATAAAGTATATCGAGGAAATTGGTTAGAAGTAAACCGAGGTGGAATTTTAAATAAAAGTGATTTTTGGAAAAACACCTGCCACATTTGTTTTCTGGAATAAAAGGCAGAGACTTAAACTCAAACTATTGGTATAAATCCAATAGTTATAAGAGTTCAAGTTTTTGTTGTTGAGATTTACAATTTTGAGTTCCTTGCTCAGTGTTTGAATACCCCAAATATCAAAATCCTAGGCTATAAGAATAGTTGGTAATTGAGAGATTATCCGAAATGATAAATATCCCAAGTGTTAAATGGGAACTAATTTAGAATCGCAATTTTAAGATATTATTCTCTAAATGTATAATAGACAAGTCAATCAATAAGTTGAAAAATGAGTTAATAAGTAGTCAAATAAAGAATAAGGCTAGCTTAATTCCCCGCAATTTATCCCGCCTTTGCAGGAGTGACCAAGGGTTTTTTAGTGCTTCTTTATTTATACATTCTTTCTCTCACAGCTTTTATTTCATCTGAAGTTACATAGTCATCGTAATCCATTTGTTTGTCGATAATGCCCTTGGGAGTAAGTTCAATAATACGGTTACAAACGGTTTGGATAAACTCACGGTCGTGCGACGCCATTAAAACGTTGCCTTTGAAATTTACTAATGTATTGTTAAAAGCCTGAATAGATTCTAAATCTAGGTGGTTGGCTGGAGAATCCAATACCATTACGTTCGCATTTTTGAGCATCATGCGCGAAATCATGCAACGCATTTTCTCACCTCCCGAAAGTACGCTCGATTTCTTGTAAATTTCTTCGCCTGCAAACAACATTTTTCCCAAATATCCACGAATGAAAGCTTCGGTGGTATCAGTCGAGAACTGTCCCAGCCAATCTACCAAGTTCAAATCGGTATTGAAAAACTCGGTATTGTCAATTGGCAAGTAAGCATGTGTAATGGTGACTCCCCACACATAAGTTCCTTCGTGAGCCTTGTCGTGATCATTGAGAATTTCAAAAAAGGCAGTCATCGCTCGTGGGTCTTTCGATAAGAAAATGATTTTGTCATTTTTCTCCACGTTGAAATTTACATCTTTGAAAAGTACTGTTCCATCATCGGCCGTTTTGCCAAGTCCAGCAATTTCCAATACCATATTCCCTGGTTCACGTTCTGGGGTGAAAATGATGCCTGGATACTTGCGGGTAGAAGGCTGAATTTCTTCCACATTGAGTTTCTCCAGCATTTTTTTACGACTAGTGGCTTGTTTAGACTTGGCCACATTGGCGCTAAATCTGCGAATAAATTCTTCCAATTCCTTGCGTTTCTCGTCCGATTTTTTATTCTGGTTTTGTTGCTGACGCAATGCCAACTGGCTCGATTCATACCAAAAAGAATAATTACCCGAAAATTGTTGCACTTTACCAAAGTCGATATCCACGGTGTGTGTACTTACGGCATCAAGGAAGTGACGGTCGTGCGATACCACCAAAACGGTGTTTTCGTAGTTGGCCAAATAATTTTCCAGCCACATTACAGTGTCCACATCCAAGTCGTTGGTAGGCTCATCCAGCAATAAGTTGTCAGGTTTTCCAAATAAGGCACGTGCTAATAATACACGCACTTTTTCCATACCGCTGAGGTCTTTCATCAGTTGGTAGTGCAACTCTTCTTTAATTCCCAATCCGCTGAGTAAAGAAGCAGCATCACTTTCGGCATTCCAACCATTCATTTCTGCAAATTTCTCTTCCAGCTCAGAAGCCCGAATGCCGTCGGCATCCGTAAAATCTTCTTTGAGATAAATGCTATCTTTTTCATCTTTCACCTTCCAAAGCACACTGTGTCCCATCATCACGGTGTCTATAACCGTCATTTCATCAAATTCAAAGTGGTCTTGTTTCAAAACTGAAAGTCGCTCGCCAGGTCCAAATTGAATGGTGCCCTTTGTTGGATCCAAATCGCCGCTTAGAATGCGGATAAGGGTAGATTTTCCAGCACCGTTGGCACCAATTATGCCATAGCAGTTACCAGCGGTAAATTTAAGGTTTACATCCGAGAACAATACGCGTTTGCCAAACTGTATGGCGAGATTTGATACGGTAATCATGTTTTTTTATTTGTCTAATGTCTAATGTCTAATGTCTAATGTCTGAAGTTAAATATCTAAAGGTTTATACTTTAGATCTTTGACTATTATTAAATGAAGAATAGAACCAGCTTGCTGTTCAAACCCGTTCTATTCTGATATTACTAATTCAGTATTATGAATTATAAATTATGAATTATGAATTATAAATTATGAATTACTTTATTATTCCCAACTTGCGAGCATCTCTCGAAATTTTCACAATCGATTCGTCAATCTGGTCAAAAGTATGAGTAGCCATCAATGAGTAACGAATGAGTGAATCTTCCGACGGAACGGCAGGAGAAACCACAGGGTTTACAAACACACCATCGTCCATAAGCATACGTGTAAGCTTAAAAGTGTTGGCATTATCGCGTACAAAAAGTGGAATAATAGGTGTTTCGGTAGGTCCAATTTCAAAACCAGCTTTTAAGAAACCAGCTTTTGCACGTTCTGTATTTGCCCACAATGCATCTTTACGCCAAGGCTCTTCGGCCATTACATCAAGCGCGGCAAGAACGCATCCCGTAGAAGCGGGTGTAATGGAAGCACTGAAAATTAACGTGCGTGAATTATGTTTCAAATAGTTGATTATACTTTCATCGGCAGCAATAAATCCACCAATAGTTCCCAGCGATTTACTGAAAGTACCCATGATTAAATCTACATCGTCGGAAACTCCAAAATGTTCACAAATACCAGCTCCAGTTTTACCAAAAACCCCCAATGAATGAGCTTCGTCAACATAGACAGAGGCATTGTATTTTTTTGAAAGCTCTATGATGGCAGGTAATTTTGCAACGTCGCCTTCCATGCTGAAAACGCCATCGGTAACAATAAGTTTTAATTTATCAGGCTCACATTTTTTCAACATTTTTTCCAAAGAATCCATATCGTTGTGGCGATATTTGAGCAATTTGGAATATGAAACCCTTTTACCTTCGATTATTGAGGCATGATCATATTCGTCAAAAATTAAGTAATCTTCACGTCCTGTAACACATGGAACAACACCCGAATTTGCCATAAATCCAGTGGCATAAACCAAAGCAGACTCTTTATGAACCAATTTAGCCAACCGTTCTTCCAATTCAATGTGAATATCTAAAGTACCATTCAAAAAACGCGATCCAGCACAACCAGTACCGTATTTTTCAATGGCTTTAATTGAGGCTTCTTTTAATCGAGGGTGATTGGTAAGTCCTAGATAACTATTTGAACCAAACATCAAAACTGGTTTTCCATCTATTTGTACTACAGTGTCTTGGTCAGATTCAATAGCACGAAAATAGGGATAAAGACCATTCGCCTTAGCTTGCTGGGGAGCATCATATTGTCCCAAAACATTACTTAATAGACTCATATTAAAAATAAGTGTTTGTAAATAAAAACGGCTGCAAAGATACGTTTTTTTTGTGGAATAACGAAAATGTTTTGATTCATAAGCTATATTTGTCTACTTTTGTACCTCAAAAATAACTCGTAATTTGCAGGTGAACAAACAAATAGATTATAAATTATTGCCAAAATTAGCGGTTAAATCCGAACCTGAATGGAAACGGTTTTATGCCAAAAATAAAAAGAAACTCGAAGGAATGGATGTGCTAGTACACACACTTCACAATGTAATTTCCAACCGCACCGACTGTCTTTCTTGTGCCAATTGCTGCCGTTCATTAGGACCACGCATTACCGATAAAGACTTAGACAGAATGGCAAAAGTGCTGCGGTTAAAATCGACAGAGGTAATTGCTAATTACCTTCGTATCGACGAAGATGGTGACATGGTATTTAAAACTATGCCATGTCCGTTTTTGGGCTCGGACAATTACTGCTCCATTTACGAATCGCGACCCAAAGCATGCCGCGAATATCCACACACCGACCGTAAACGCTTTTATCAACTGTTTAATTTGTCAATAAAAAATGCACAAACTTGCCCCATTGTGTATGAAGTATTGCAAGAACTAACAAAAAATAACCCCTAAAGGATTTTTTTAAGTCAAAGTTTATGTTTATCAATACTTGCATAGTTCCCCGCAATTTATCCCGCCAACAGCGGGAGGGGTTAGGGGTTCTCTATCTTCCCAAAATCTTCCCAAAAATTTGGATACGATTTGCTCACTACTTCCGGGTTTTCAATGATAATGCGACGCAGCAAAGCTACCGGTGCAAAAGCCATGGCCATCCGATGGTCGTCATAAGTAGAAATGCTTACTGGTTCAGTAATTACACATCTTTCGTTGTCCCAAGCCAACATTCCTTCGGCAGGCTCAAATAGTAGAAAGCCCAGTTTTTGTAGTTCGTTGATTAATGCTTCAATCCTATTTGTTTCTTTAATTTTTAAACTTTCCAATCCGCTAAAATTGAATGGAATTCCTTTCATACAGCACGTTACAGCAAAAGTTTGAGCCAAATCGGGCTGGTCGGTAAAGTCATATTCCATAAATGTGATTTCAGTATTATTTGGTGTTAGCAGAACGCCGTCAGACATATAGGTTGTACTTACGCCCAACGAGTTGAATAACTCAGCCACTTTACTGTCGCCCTGATAGCTGTTTGGGTTCAGACCATTCAGGTAAATTCCACCTTTCCCTACAAATGCAAGTATTTCGTACCAATAAGAGGCCGCCGACCAATCTGATTCAACCTTGTAAGTAATGGGTTGGTATTCTTGCTGTTCAATGATGATTGTATCGTTGTTAAAATCTACCTCAACGCCATATTCTCCCATCATTTCCATGGTCATTTTAATGTACGGTTTTGAAATTATTTTTCCTTCCAGCACTATTTTTAGTCCAATCTGCATAGTAGGTGCTACCATCATTAAAGCTGAAATGTACTGACTGCTCACGTTACCTTGCAAGTGTATTTCGCCCCCTGTCAATGCGCTACCAAAAATACGTAAGGGTGGATATCCAGTTTTTTCAATGTATTCAATTTTTGCTCCAAGGTAATTTAGTGCTTCTACTAGCAGTTTTATCGGGCGTTGTTTCATCCGTTCGCTACCAGTGATAATCCATTCACCCACAGTTTTGGACAAAAATGCAGTCAAAAAACGCATAGAAGTACCTGCAGCTCCAATATCAAAAGTAGTGTCATTAGAATCTAATGCATTTATTAATACATTTGTATCGTCGCAGTCCGACAAGTTTTCAATTTCGTAAGGACTATATGCCAGTGCATCCAATATCAAGGCACGGTTACTGATACTTTTTGAGGCCGGTAAATTAATACGCACTGCCAGATTGTCGGTTGTAATATGAAGTTCTTTGAAATCTTGCATGTAATTATTTTCGAAAATTATTTTTAATTATTTATTGGTGCAAACTATCATCTTTTTGTAATACCAGTTTTCGTTTATTTTTTCCGAATTTTTCAACTCATTTTCCAATAACGTTTTTTCACCCCCATCAAATTTAAAATCGGGATGTACATAGGTATAAAATTCCGCATCGCCTATCCAAAATTTCACTACTTGTTCATGCCATTGGGTTTGACTAATAAGAGTCACATTTAATGATTTAATTTTGGCTCTCAATTCCTCCATGTATTTTTGTGGTTCAGCCGAAAATACCTTCATTTTTACAAGGTCGTATTTCCCATATTTTTTTGTAAGATTGTCATATTCCCAGCTGGTGTAGAGCGTATCAGCCTTAAAGTAATGATATGTTTCAGTTTCTCCGCTTGTAATATATTCTATGTTTATAAAACTGTTAATATCTGATTTTTCAACCAAAGCCACAAATTTCTCGTTGCTTTTTTCTTTATCGCTTTTGCAAGCACCTAGCAATAATAGTGGTATAAGTAGAGTTAATATTGGTTTCATTTTTCCTCGTTTTTCAATTCCGTCAATTTAGTAATCAAATTTGTTGCAAGTTTAGTTGTCGCATCATTGTTGCTAAGTATTTCTTTTACAAATAGATTGTTTGAATAATTTCCACGTACCAATTCAAAGTCAAGCTGCTTCTCTGTCTCATTTCCATCCAATCCAAATCCTATTTTGGAAATAGAATTAAACTCCTTTTTGGCATCTCTCAGTATTAAATCGTTAAAAGTAAGTGTGGAATTTTTCCAATTTTCAACTATAGTAATTAAACTTTCCGTATCATATAAATTATCACCATATTTTTTTTCAAGAATATTTTTTGCCCAATTCCATGAAAATTGTGAATAATTATTGTGCAAAATTACTAATTCGGTCGAAAATATTTGTAACGTTATTTCCTTTTTTAAAATGCGGTACAATAGTTTTTCCACTTCCATTTTTGGAGCTATTAGCCCAGCCATATCTACCCAATTGTCGTCTAAAATTGTGGAACTTGTTGAAAGTGATTTTGTTAAAGAAGTTATATCGTTAATACCTTGTCCATTTATTCTTTCAATAACTTTTTCCCCAACGAATTGATTAATAGCCATTTCATAAAGCTCAATACCTTTTTTTAAAGACGAGCGTTTTATTTTGCAATTCTGATACCATACAAAAGTATTAGTTTGATCCATATTCTGAATCATTCCAGTAAGTATCTCAATTCCTTTCAATACGTTGGATAAAGTATAGGGCGACAGGAAATCGAAATTTATGAGGTCGAGCTTATTTTCCCCTAGGCGGTTATCGCGTTTTGGCCATTTCTGAATGTCCCTTAATGTTCCAGCACTGTGCAGATTAATTCCAGGCAATAAATGACTTTCGCCATCGCTTTCAATGAGGTAAGAAAAAGGTAAATCAGAAATATCAGGATTCCCTTTGTGCCGACCAAGCACTACCGTAAATGCCCCAATTTTTGCTGGCCACATTATATATGAGTCGCTTGATGTTTTTACCCCACGCTCAGTAATGCCCTGATGTACAGGACCAAGCTTGTACATGTGGTTGCTAAAATTTGTGCCGCTTCCCGCATTCATAAATGAGTACAAAGCTGTAAGCATCAACGTTGACTTATGATGGGTAATGGTGTAGGGTCCTGCAAAAATCGAAACCGCCTCACCATGTAAGCCTTGGCAGTTGGCAAAGAACAATGAATCTAAGGCCGAAAACTGTTTGCTTATCAAACAAGCTTCGCCAATGAAACAGTTTGAAATCAGTGCAGCTTCTGAGACAGTTGTACCCGCATTAATTATAAAATTTGTACATTGTACATCTGAACCTATATTTACGGGCGACTGTTGATTGCTAATAATTGATCCGTTTTCAAGACATGAAGCACCTTCCACTTGTGCAAAATTACCAATCCGTACATTTTTTATGCTCTTGCAATTTACGATTCTAACATTATTTCCAATACTGCCTTTGTCTGATTTTTGAGAAATACAATAGAGGTCAATTTCTTTATTCAATGCGTCAATAGCATCGATGTTATACCGATAAAAAGTTAAAATATAAGCGAGTTGAGCCGAGAGATGATTAAAAATACGCAACTCTCTGCCTCCAGCTTCAATCATTACTGGTACAGATACACCATTGCCAAAAGTTGATTCACCTTCGGTAAGTATAACATTTACATTCTCAATGTACGAACCGTCGCCTATACTATAATTGGCAATGTAATTATGAATTTTGTCAATAAACACATCATTACCTACTATGCAATTATGCAATTGGCAATTGTAAATTCCAGCATGTTTTTTTACACCTCCCGCTAAGTAAAAAACCGAATTGTAAGTACCTAAAAATACATTGCCTGAAAAATGGACATTTGAAATATAGGTAGGTGAAAATGCTTCAGAAACTTTCACGTCTGTCCAATTATCTGCCGAACAGCCATATACAGTTAATGTAGCAATTTCTTTATCGCTGAGATTACGGTAATTAGTCATAAGTATATTTTGTTGAAACGTTATAATTGCGCTATGGATTTTATTTAATGCTACTCTATTGTTAAATCAGAATAGTTTTGAAACAAAAAGTCGTTGTGAGGGTAGCGTTCTACGTGAATAGCTTTTACTTTATTGTACAAAAGTTCTTTTAAGCTGTCGATGTTCTGTTTTTCTTTTGCTGAAATAAAAATACAGTTATCGTGCATTTTTGCCATCCACGTTTTTTTTAGCTCCTCTAGGCTTATATTTTCTCGTTTTTCGGGAGCTAAATCATCCTCTTCTTTTGGAGTGTGTGTAAATGCATCTATTTTGTTGAAAATCAATATCATTGGCTTCTCTTTGGGGTCTATCTCTTTCAATGTTTGGCTCACTACTTCCAGTTGATCCTCAAAAGTAGGATGCGATACGTCCACCACATGAAGCAGCAAATCGGCCTCACGCACTTCGTCCAAAGTTGATTTGAAGGATTGAACCAAATGATGTGGCAGCTTGCGAATAAAACCAACGGTGTCGGAAAGTAAAAATGGCAAATTGTCAATAATTACCTTTCTAACGGTAGTGTCAAGGGTAGCAAACAATTTATTTTCCGCAAAAATATCCGATTTACTTATCAAATTCATTAACGTGGATTTACCCACATTGGTATATCCGACTAAAGCCACCCGAACCATTTTACCGCGGTTTTTCCGTTGCGTGCTCATTTGTTTGTCTATGTCCTTTAGGTTTTCTTTCAGCAATGAAATTTTTGTAAGGATAATACGACGGTCGGTTTCAATTTGTGTTTCACCTGGCCCTCGCATTCCAATTCCACCTTGCTGGCGCTCTAGGTGAGTCCAAAGGCGGGTTAGGCGCGGTAGCATGTATTGACATTGAGCCAATTCTACCTGTGTTTTAGCACTAGCCGTTTGTGCTCGTTTAGCAAAAATGTCCAAAATTAAACTCGTTCTGTCCAAAATCAACACTTTCAATTCTGCTTCTATATTACGAAGTTGCTTTGGCGAAAGTTCATCGTCAAAAATTACAACTCCAATTTCATTTTCTTCTACAAAAGTTCTTATTTCTATCAGTTTTCCTGGACCAACATACGTTTTTGGATTGGGAAATTCCAGTCGTTGCAGAAATATCTTTTCGGGTGATGCACCTGCAGTCTCTGCTAGAAAAGCCAATTCGTCAATATACTCCTTTGCTTTTTCCTCTTTCTGTTGCTGGCTAATAACGCCAACCAAAACAGCTCTTTCTTCGTATATTTCTGTTTTCATTTTGTTTTCTATTAAAAAAAACCGTCTGGAATTACCAAACGGTTTTTGTTTATCTTTTTAAATTCTTGTTTATCACTCTTTTCATTTTCTAAAAAGAATTGATATTCATAATCTGGAGTGTTCTTTTACTGTAGTTTAAAATTCACTGGTAGTGTGTATTTTACACGTACAGATTTTCCGCGTTGCTTACCAGCACTCCATTTTGGCATCGATTTTATTACCCGAATTGCCTCTTTGTCTAAGCTAGCATCCACGCTTCTTACTACTTCTACATCTACTATAGAACCATCTTTGTTCACCACAAACTGACAAATAACACGACCCTGAATGCCATTCTCTTGAGCGATAACTGGGTATTTGACGTTTTGGCTTAAAAACTTAAATAATTCCATGTCACCACCTGGAAAAGACGGCATTTTTTCAACCACTTGAAACACTACTTGATCCTCCTCCTCAGCAATTGCTGTGGCAACAGGGGCTGCAATTACTTCTACAATTTTGTTTTTGTCGTCCTCTGTGTTTATTTCAATAGAGGCTGTTACTTTGTTATTGTCAACCACATTTAATACATCTATCACTTCTGGTGATGGAGGGGGTGGTGGAGGTGGCGTTTGATCCTGATTTGTTTGTATTACCTCAAGTTCATCTTCTACCATGAAATCACTGTTAGTAACATCATAAACTGTAACATCCGATTTTGTCCATTCTAAACCAATGTAAATTAATGACAAAACCATTACGAAACCAATCATAAGAAAAAATACCTTTTTATCTTCCAATGACGCTTTTGAAGACTTTTTTACTTCCATCATTAGCTCTTATTTTAGCTGTTTTTTATCTTAACAGTAATACTTTCTTCTCCTTTTTTTTCGAAAGGCAAATGTAGTATATTTTTTCTAAACTTCATTATGTATATTTGAAAAAAAATAAATTCTTTTTCAAGTTGTCGTTTTTTAATGATATATTTCATCTTTTTGTGACTTAAAATATAATTTATTTCGTTTTTCACGTTTACTCAAAAAGAATAATCTCTTTTCAAGCATTCATGCCTCGAAAAATATTGTATCTTTGATTTCATTTTTAAAATCAATATTTTACATATTTTTTTTCTATATTTTATCCACATTTCATTTGCCTTTTTTTATGAATCTGATGATTAAAAGATATTTTTTTACAATCCTTCTAGCTGCACTTCCTTATTTTCTGTTTTCTCAAGCAGGTTCAAGTATATATCAATTTTTAGACTTACCTATTTCATCGCGTTTGGCTGCTTTGGGGGGTACTAATGTGTCCTTGCGAGACAACGACATTAATTTTGCATTCCAAAATCCAGCTCTGTTAACTTCCGATGCCCACAATATGATTGGATTGAACATGGCCAATTATTTATCGGATGTAAAATTTGGTTCTGCGGTGTATGCTAGAACTTTTGGATGTGATAATTCTTTTGCTATAGGCATGCAATATGTTGATTATGGTTCTTTTATGGGTTACAATGAAATAAATGACTCTACAGCCGCTTTTGGAGCTAAAGATTATGCCTTGAATTTAATTTATTCTAGACCAATAAACGAAAAAATATCCGTTGGAGCTACCCTTAAGCCTATTTATTCAGCATTTGAAAATTATACTAGTTTCGGTTTGGCAATGGATGCTGGTGTAAATTACAACGATTCTGCAAGTCTTTTTTCCGCTGGTTTGGTGTTTCGCAATGTGGGAAAACAGCTGAAAGGCTATTATTCTGACGAAGATGGGCAACATTTAGAACCGCTTCCTTTTAATATACAACTTGGAATCACTAAAAAGTTCTTGCATGCACCTTTGCGATTTTCTTTTACACTGCATAATCTTCAACATTGGGATTTAAGTTATAGATCTACAAACCAGCCCGCCCAAACTCTTGGTGAAACGACATCTTCCAACGGTATTAGCAAAATTGATATGGCTTTTCGTCATGCAATTATTGCCATGGAGTTTGTGCCTTCCAAAAAGTTTTACCTTTCGGCCGCTTATAATCATCGACGACATAAGGAGATGAGCATGCCTGGTTTTAAAAGTATGGTTGGATTCTCGTTCGGTGGTGGCATAAAAGTTTCCAAATTTCAAGTAGGCTTTGGTATGACCCAATTTCAGGTAGGCAATTATGCTTATCAATTTTCTATTAGCACACTGCTGAATGAATTTAGACTGTAAAGAAAAAGTCCCCAGGCACCCGAAAAGTTGGCTTAAGTAGTAGTTACCTAGATGGAATACATTATACTCGATAAAATAATTAAATTTTTTGAACGCTAATGGAGTATTCCAATGGAGTATTTCGACATTCCGAGAATCGGAACGTGACGTCTTGACGGTATGGAACATCCCGAGAAGAGGAAGAACACAAAAACGCAAATGGAACGTACCGATTTATCTGTAGCTGATATTCAATATGGTTATTTTTTTGCTTATCAGCGACTTTGCGTTCAAAAAAAACTTTTCGGAGTGGACTCAAACTTCAAATCTTCAAATCTTTCAACCAAATGAATAAAATAACAGTAGCTATAGATGGTTTTTCGTCCTGTGGAAAAAGTACCATGGCAAAAGAATTAGCCAAGGAAGTAGGCTATATTTATGTGGACACTGGTGCAATGTACCGTGCAGTTTCACTTTTTTGCATACAAAATGGCTGGATGACTGATACAGATATGGATGTAGTGGAAATAGAGAAACAAATTTCAACTATACATATTGAGTTTAGAGCCAATGAAGCAGGAAAATCTGAAACTTATTTGAATGGCGTAAATGTTGAACCCCAAATAAGAACCTTGGAAGTGGCAAATGGTGCAAGCAGAGTGAGCACTTTGGGGTTTGTGAGGCGGGAGCTGGTTCGTCAGCAACAACTTATGGGGCTGCAAAAAGGAATTGTGATGGATGGCCGTGATATTGGTACGGTAGTTTTTCCAGATGCCGAACTGAAAATTTTCCTAACTGCATCGCCCGAAATACGTGCCCAGAGGCGTTTAGACGAAATGGCTGCCAGTGGAGATATAGTAGATTATGAGGCAGTGCTGGCCAATGTAAAAGAGCGTGACGACCGTGACCAAAATCGTACCGAAAGCCCTTTGCGCAAAGCAAATGATGCAGTTGTTATTGATAATTCAAATCTTTCGCTTCAAGAACAAAGGCAACTTCTACGAACTTTGTTTCAACAAAAAACGTTATAGCTTTTTATTCTTTCGTACTGTACATTTTTCGTATTTAATTATGATTGTTGTCATAAATTCGAAATATTAAGGTATGATTCATATTCTATAACTGTTTAATTTGTAAATAAATAAAATGGCAAATATTGTAATAGACGACAAATCAGGTTTTTGTTTTGGGGTAACCAAAACCATATCCAAAGCCGAAGAAGAATTGGCAAAAGGAGAAACGCTTTATTGCTTGGGCGACATAGTGCACAATGGAAAAGAAGTGGAACGACTTACCAAAATGGGCTTAATTACTATTGATTACGAGCAGCTAGCACAACTTCACGACGTGAAAGTGATGCTTCGTGCACACGGTGAACCACCAAGCACCTACGAGCTAGCAAAAAAAAATAACATCACTATAGTTGACGCATCTTGCCCTGTGGTGCTCAAGTTGCAGTCGCGCGTAAAAAATGCCTACCAGACTATTCCTTCTCCCGATACTCAAATTGTGATTTTTGGACATGTTGGACATGCAGAAGTCAACGGACTAGTAGGACAAACCGAAGATAGTGCCATTGTGATTGAGAATGAAGAGGATTTGTCTAAAGTGGATTTGACCAAGAATGTTCGCTTATTTTCGCAAACCACCAAATCATTGGAGGGTTATAAAAGTTTGATTGAAGTTTTTTCAAAAAAGATTGATAAAAGCGTTATTTTTGAACATACCGACACAATTTGCCGTCAAGTGTCCAATAGAATCCCAAATATTACTACCTTTGCACAGCAAAATGACATTGTGATTTTTGTTGCGGGTAAAAAGAGCTCCAACGGAATTGTTTTATTTGAACATTGTAAAACTATTAACACAAACACCTATTTTGTATCCGAGGCCAATGAAGTTGTTGGTATTGAGATAGATTTTAACAAAAAGATTGGTATATGTGGAGCTACTTCCACTCCACGTTGGTTGATGGAAGAGGTGGCTGCCAAATTGAACGAATTAGAATTAGTCATTAAATAATTAACGTTGAATGCTCTGGGTATTAGTCTTTCAACAATCTTTGATATAAATTTTAGACAATATGAAGTACGAAATTAAATGTATTGGTTTGCTTACCTCTGGCGGCGATGCTCCAGGAATGAACGCAGCCATAAGATCCGTTACACGTGCAGCCATTTTTAATGGAATTCGCGTTAAGGCTATTTACAGAGGGTATAAAGGTTTAATTACAGGTGAAATTGTAGAGTTTCAAACACAAAATGTTAGTAATATTATTCAACAGGGTGGTACTATTCTCAAAACTGCCCGATGTATGGAGTTTCACAGTGTTGAAGGTCGAAAATTGGCTTTTGAAACAATGAAAACTGAAGGTATTGATGCTTTGGTAGTGATTGGAGGCGATGGTACTTTTACGGGTGCACGTATTTTTGCACAAGAGTTTAATGTGCCAATTGTTGGACTACCAGGTACTATCGACAACGATTTATACGGAACCGATTCAACCATTGGGTACGACACCGCACTGAATACTATTATAGAGGCGGTAGATAAAATTCGTGATACTGCTAAGTCCCACGAAAGATTGTTTTTTATTGAAGTAATGGGCCGCGATGCTGGATTTTTAGCACTCAATAGTGCTTTGGCTTCTGGAGCTGAGGCTGCTATTATTCCAGAGCGCGAAACGCAGGAAGATCAATTGGAGGAACTTATTAAAAACGGTTTCCGAAAATCAAAAAACAGTAGTATTGTTATTGTAGCCGAAAGTGAAATTACTGGTGGTGCACAAGGTTTGGCAGAACGTATGCACAAAGAACACCCTGAATATGATGTGCGTGTTACAATTTTGGGTCACATTCAGCGTGGTGGATCACCTACTGCATACGACCGGATTTTGGCAAGTCGCATGGGAGTTGCAGCTATAGACGCATTGATGGATGAGCAACGAAGCATAATGATTGGCATTGTGAACGATGTAATTGTACATGTCCCTTTCACTAAGGCCATTAAAGATGATAAACCAGTGAATGAAAAATTGCTGGGAGTTATTCAAATGCTATCAATCTAAGAATTTACTATTTGTGATTCAAAAAGTAGAAAATGTTAATCAAATACGGGTTTCTGGGAATGTAATGGTTTCCAAAAATTCGTTTTTGTGGTTTTATGTTTTCCAGATGTAAATCTTCAAATTCTCGAATCGTCAGACTTTTTTTATGCCCAAAACATCTATTCTTTTCGTTTGCCTCGGAAATATTTGTCGGTCACCAATGGCCGAAGGAATATTCCTGAAAATGTTACAACACCAGGACTTAACTGCACATTACGACATTGACTCTGCCGGTTTAATTTCATCCCATCAGGGCGAATTAGCTGATAGTCGCATGCGCTTTCATGCCTCCAAGCGTGATTATACACTCACGCATCGGTCTCGGCCTGTTACTAAAGCCGATTTTGATCGTTTCGACCTAATTATTGGCATGGACGACGACAATATTAAGGGTTTAAACCGATTGGCATCAACACAACATCAAAAAGCAAAAATACATCGCATGACCGATTTTTGTAAAATACTTAATGACACTTTTGTTCCCGATCCGTATTACGGTGGCGACAAAGGATTTGAGCATGTGATTGATTTATTGGAAGATGCCTGCCAGGGACTGTTGCTCGAAATTTCAGATGGTTCAAAATTCCCCAAGAATTCAACAAATTGAATAATGCGATGAGGATAATTGTAACTTGCCAAAAAAAAACAGCTTGAAATTTCATAACTAAAATCCACTATTACTTGTTTGTGAGTTGCCCAAGATGCTGTATGAAAATTTCAAAAAACAAAAGCATTTTTTCTTAATATAGCTTCAAATAAATTCTTTGCTTTTTTCTTTGCTGTTTTTTTTAAGCTACGAGTGTCCGCCTATCACCATTAATATTTAAGCAGCTCCTAATTTTAAGCAGCTAGGAAATTCTATTTTCTGATTGCACCAATTTAAACCTCTATCCACAACTCCATTTTGGGTTGCTAAAAAAATTCATTTTAAACTTTTAAGCATTTTGAGGAGGTCTTTGCTGTTGAGTGAAGGTATTTTCATTACTATGCGATGGTATGCCACACGCAGGCTATTGGGGGTTTTGCCCGTAATTTGAGCAATGTTTTCTATAGAAATATTTAGCGAAAGATAAGCGCAAAGTGTTAACTCGCCAATTGATAATTCGGGATACAAGGCCGATAGTTGTAAAATTCTTTCTTGGCATAAAAGGGCTATTTCTTGGTTGTGCTTAGGTTTGTTTTTTAATATACCTTCCAATTCTTCGTTCTGTAAAATTTCTCCCAATAGCTCCTTGCCCGGTTTATTTAAATACGGTTTAAGTTGAATGATGTTATTTTTAAACGTGTGAACAAGATTCTTGAAAATATCTTGGCTCTCGTGGGAATTATCAGAAAATTGGATTAAAAAACTATGGTCAGTACTTGGAAATGAAACTGCCAGAATGTCAATGCAAGCTATCGTTTTGTCTAATCTTGCTAAAAACACTTTTCTTTTATGGACACTCTTGGTGTCAGAAATCTCATTTAGTATTTCTAATAGTATTAGTTCGTCAACAAAAATGCTCTTGTTATTGCTAAATTCAATTAGAGTTTTTTTTGTTTCTGTTTTAAAAAACAATAAAGCTTGTTGGTTGGCATCTAAAATTGTTCCGTATTTGTCAACAATTAATGTGCAAGTAGGCATCCATTCAAAAATAGATGATAATTCTTGCTGAAATATTGCATTATTTGATTTGTTGGAAATCACTTTGTTGGTTAAGTAATAGTACTTAATTTATTGGCTGAAAAGAAGAAATCAATAGACATTATATAGATTAAATTGCTACGCAATTAAAAATAAGAAGCTTAACACTAAGAACATTGAGTACACTTAGATACACTAAGTTTGAATTTAAAACCAAATATAGACCACTGAGTATAAAACATAAATGTTTTATAGAGAAAC
>JAIFKQ010000105.1 GCA_020049515.1 Paludibacter sp.
ACAATATCCGACCCTAATTTTGCATTGATGATGTCGAGCGATTTTGAAGCCTTTTGATCAAATTTCACAACCAGATTGTCATACACTGCAACGATAGTCTTATTATTTCCAGTCGATTTCACGATTGGGTAATTTGCCTGAGGACTCGAGGCGATAAACTTACCATCGAGAAGAACGTCCCTGTTTTGAGTCCAGTAATTGGTCCAGAATTTTATCATTTTAATGTGGCTTTCGGGCATTGTGGCAAGCTTAACGGACAACTGCGGCACTGAAAAAATGACGTTCAGCAGTTGAAGTGCTGCCGATTCTACCGTTTCCGATTTATGCCAAATCATCATGTCGCTGTGAACCGCTGTGGCGCCTGAAAGCAACCTGAGTTTCACAATGTATTGCCTGTTCAACAACGCCTGACTACAATTGTCGATTGCCCGGAACATAGTGGTATACTGACCCATTGCCGGACCAATGTAAGATTGCCTGAATTCAATCATAATTTCAGGGTTGATTTTTAGTAGCTGTACCTTCAGGTCGGATAAAAGCGTCAAAAGTGCTTCGTCGAGTGAAGCGATATCGCGTCCGTTGGAGGCATCGTTGGGGGTATCCGCATCGGGGTAAAAGTTATCCAGAAAATCGAGTTTCAGGCCATCAATTTTCCAATCTGTGACCGCAGAGGTATAGGTCTTTATCAGAAAATCCCTAACATCAGGATACCTGATATCGAGCACATAAGCGCCCGAATCATGGTGACGAATGTACTTCCCTTTAAAACTATCGACGTTTTTTGCTTTATCGCCCATAAATGGCATAGCGTACCAGAACATCACTTTCATCCCAATTTTATGGATGCTATCCGTAAAATCCCTCATTTTCGGGAAGCTCAAAGGCTCCCAATCGCCAGTGGTACTGAAGTTCAAAACTCTTTCGTTCGGCTTATTCTGCCACCCGTCATCAACAATAATTGTTTCGTAACCAAGCTGTTTTGCCAGCTTGCACTCCCCAATTAGATCTGTGGGGTTGATGGATTGGTGGTAAGCATACCAAGTAGAATAAATGGGCAAACGGGCATTGTCGGGCACCAGCATGGGAACAAAGCGTTGGCTATACCAGCCCGACAACTGTGCCAACGATTCGCTGTAATTAATTGGCCTGGTGTCGATATAAAACTGGACAGAGTACTGTTTGACAAGTGATACGGTTGGCTTATCGGAAAAAAAACTCATCGTAAAATAAAGGTTAATATCTTCTTCACTCAGGTTGCACGTAATAATATGAGAATTAACCACATCAGAGCAGGCAAACGTAAACCGGTTGTTATCTTCACTGTTTATGGCACTGAACATGGGAATACCCGCACCAGCTCTGGAATAGCGTCGATAATTGTAATTCAAAGAAGAAGCCTCTGCCGTAGGATCCCAAATAGAATACACATCTACAGCCGGGAAATTCCATTCAAGGGTAAAAGCTGGTGCCATTGCTTCCTGCGGTGAAGTAAAGGTGAGGGTATAAACCCAGAGACCTTCTTTCAATTGTTGGACTGTCCATGTTTTAGTGAACGATTTAAGATCCCCTTTAATTTTTACGGTTGCAGTGTCAAAAGCCATTAAAGAACTTCCAGATACAATCTTATTTGAACTACCCCAGCAATAGGTGGATAGGCTCAAAAGAAGAACTAAAGCAAATGCATTAAATAATGATTTCATAACTAGACTTTATATAAGTTAGTGGTTTTGATCGAAAGTATGAAATTACGAGTTACAAGTTACAAGATCTTGATTAGAAGGTTATCTGCAAATTTCTGGATAAAAAATCCTATCTATCTAAAATTCAAAGGTTCAAGAATTGATGATTCCAAATACTTTGAAGGTAAAATAAATTTATTTTCTCAGTATTCCCTCCAAATACAGCATCTTGTAACTTGTAACTCGTAACTTGTATAATGTATACTGTTTTTGATAAATATTTTACAAATTAATCAATACCGATTGGCCGGAAGAATACTTAACTTTCAGCACCCCACCTTTGTCCAACTTTTTCCACACATACCCATCTGCATGGAGTTGAGGAACGGCCTTCAATTGTACACCCGAAACGCTAACCGATTTGGGTTTGGAAGCCAGACGCAAGACCACTTCCGACTGATTATCGTAGGTGGTAAAACTGATTTTAGTAGCCTCGTACTTGATTTTCTGAACCGTAGAACTTGATTTCAGCAAATGATTTCCTACCGGAACCCATTCTGGTATAGCTGCCAAGCCTTCCATAAAGTGACGAATATAATCGGTATAACCATCAGAAAACCAAATTTCGGTACCCCAATTATGACCGGTTTGCACAACACCATCAGGCTCACACATATAAGTAGCATGATTAAAGTGTCGAAATGCTTCTTCCTTAAACCAAACATCGCCAGTGCGTTCGTACCACAAGGCACAAATGGATGCATAGCGAGCGGTATGACTTCCCATTGGCAAGTAACAGCCCGTTTGTTCGTTAATGGCATTCATGCCAGGTTCGCTAAAGGTGTTTTTCACCCACCAAATTAAACCGGGGACTGTAGTAGCAATATTGGGATCGCGCTGAGGTTCCTTAATTATGTAACGCGCCATTTCCATGGGCGAATTATTTACTCTATTCAAATTTATTGGATCGATACGAATGTCTTCGAAATAACCTTTCCAAACCAAACGATGTCGGATGCTTTCTGGTAAGCTGTAATTTTTTCCACGGATAGTTTTTCGCGATTACCAATGCGAATTAATTCATCTATCAACCGTAAATTTTCAACCACATGAGAGGTGTAGTCTTCAGTAACTTCACCCTTTTCGGCTTTCACTCGAAAAGGCCACGGAGATGTAATTTTTAATGTTGGCCAATATAGTCCTTTATTATCGCTTTTACCCTTACGCACATGCTTAGCCAAGGCATCGGCACATTGAATAGCTGCTTCGAGATATTTCTTTTCGCTTGTAATTTGATAAAATTTCAAATAATGAATTCCCATTTCGCCAATTTTATCTACTTCCAAGGCATAAGAGCCATCACCACGTCCAATATTTTCTTCTGTTCTGGCTGTGTCAAATTTAGATGCTCCATCGTAAATAATTTCACCAGCTTCCGAACTTGCATAAGGCACCGAAGCCCATTCCCAATTTGAAGGGGTAGTCCCGTGCTTTAGTTGATGGTCGAGCGCCTGACGGGCTAGAGAAATCATAGAATCATCACCCGTAAAATTGCGCCAATCTATAGCCAAACTTTGTACCATGCCGCCATTTACTACTATTGGATTGTGAGGCCAGTCGGAACCATAAAAACCGCCTTTTCCATCACGATACATTGAACAGTGTGTCAAATACAAGGGTAGATGGTTGGTGGGGCTTACCGGACAATTTTTCCATAAGTTCACGGCCAGTTCCACTACTTTTAGGTAATCGGCACCCGGTGTTTGAGGGGCATAGCGAGCCAAAAGTTTGCCATTTTTGTCCAAATTCACTTTCGCACCACACATACTGTCCACTTTGTATTGAGCTGGAAGCATGTTAATTAATCCAGCTAGAAAGAAAAATACAACGAGATTTTTTTTCATTTTTTTTGTTAATTATTATATAGATTGATTTTACTGTTATCAAAAGCCCAAGTCTTTTTTAAAACCAATATCAATTAATGAAGAACGGAGGCACATTTCCCTGTGCAGTCCCCATTTATTGGGTTGTTTGCCCATTACAAATTCCAGACTTCCGCCTTTAAGAATTTAGTTATGAGTACTATAGGTTTTTGTGTGTGGAAAATCATTTAGTTTTAACCATGTGTCTGCTGTTGATTTAATTATCGAAGTGCGCGCTTTGTTTACGCATGTTTGTAAAATAAGATTAATTCTCTTTGAGCCAGTGTGCCAACGTCTTATCAAAATTCTGCAACTACATTTTTTTTGTCCAACCAAGCCATCATATTAATTACCAAATAATTCCAATTCTGAAAACCTTTGTTCAGTACAGGCTCACCACTATCTGGTAAATAATACTCGTGCAAATTGCCTGTTTTTTCAAAATCTTTCCCAAATAATAGTATTGTTTTGTGAGCCATTTCCGTAGCCTCTTCATTGTATCCGTAGTTTGCCAATCCTCTAAAAACAATATAATTACTAATACCCCATACAGGTCCTAACCAAGATGATGGATTGCCAGTAGCACGAACATCATACATTTTTTCGAGTTTTGACAATGAACGAATGCCATAGTTGCAGTTTAGAGTGGCAGAATCTCTGAAATGGTTGGAAACCATTCGTTTAGCTTGTTCTGGAGTAGCAATCCCTGCCCACATGGCCATAAAGCCAGTAAATGAATGAATTCGTTGAATCAAGCAACTGTATGTACGTGGATTACCAGAATGTAGCGACCATGGTTTGTTTGGCGTTTGAATAGGCAGTAGGTTTAAATCGCAGCTGTAAAAGTAGCCTGTCCATTCATCCCAACAGTTTTTTTGAATTGCTTCCTTCAGCTCCTGTGCCTCGCGAGCATAAAAAGTACCTATCTCATTTCTATTGAGTTGTTTGCACAAGTAGTCCATCGCCAACAATTCTTTGTACATAAGGCAATTTAAGAAAATGTTTGCCGAACTTTTGTTGGGGCGATAAAATGTAGCTGGGTCGTTATCTACGCCTATGCCTTCATCTGTCATCCAAAAATACAAACCTGTTTCTTTGTGCTTTTGATGGTTGATATAGTGATTTACAAAAAATTGCAGGTCTTCAAATTTATCATCTAGCCATTTTGCATCACCGCCATTTTGCTTTACAATAAATGCTGCTTGTTGCGCAAGCATAGGTTTGTGCTTATTGACAATGTGCGGATTTTCTGGACAATACTTCTCGGGCGCAGGTGAATCGTGCGAAATAAGTATAGGTATCCACCCCCAACGTTGATAGTTTAGAAAATTCAAAACGCAACCTTGCTGGTACTTTAATCCTTCTGCTTTCTTTTTTGGATCTCCAGTTTCTAACAGAATTTGTTCGAGTGCAATCCCCGTAAACCAAGAGTCCCAATCCCATAGTTGCGAACTATATGTGCGACTACCAGGGGTAATGTACGGGTATGTCAACACTCCTTTCGGCTCCTTAAACATACCTTGGTAGTCGCGGAAAATATATTCCTTGCATATTTTTTTATATTTATCAATTTCTTTACTGTTTGTGCTTTGACTAAACGCACCAAAGAGACTAATAAAAAGGTAGATAGTTGTAAGAATATTTCTCTTTTTGTCTTGTGATAATGGCATATTGTTATTAATTAAATTGTGCTTGACTATATTCAGTTGTGCGATTTTTCCACAACTTCAATTTCTTTTCTCAAACGAATGTCTTCCGACGAACTTCCAATCTGAACTTCAAATTTCCCGGACTCAACCACCCATTTCATATCGCTGTTCCATAAGGAAAAATCTTCGGTGAAGGGTATAGGAAACCGATTTTGTTTCACCTGTATTTAATGAAACTCGTTGGAAATTCCTCAGCAAGTTTGGCAACAGGATGTTGAGAAAATACAGAAGTGCTAAAAACGAAAAAGGCGACGAGAAATAAAATTGATTTTACTGTTTTCATTTTATTTGCTTTTATTGAAATGCATCAACACATTTTAGTGTAAAAAGTCTGCTTTATTATTGATAAATAACACATCACAATTTCTAACGAATCACTTTAACCCCTTTAGGTAAAGTAATGGTTGACTTTATACTACCATCATTACGTTTTTCATGTTTTAGGTATATAACGCCTAGTGGAGTGGGATACGTGCC
>JAIFKQ010000011.1 GCA_020049515.1 Paludibacter sp.
TCTGTCTGTTTTCACATGTTTGTTTTACGATTGTCCAGTTGCTGAATTGTTCTTTTCGCATCTGAAAGAGAGTCGTTTCATCATAATCAAATTCTGGAACCAAATACTGAATGTCGCTTTTGGAAATATTTAATTTCCCTTTCAAAATGTTTGTTATTACTGCTGCATCCGAACGGCCTTCAACAATTACTCCTACTCTCATACTCAAAAATTGTTTGGTAAACCACCTAAAATTCCCCGCATCCACATTTCAGAAAGCTTTAAATCTTTATCTTTAACTTCTGGTTTTAGTTTTATTTGTTCAACTTTTGTATCTCCTTGGTCTTCTCGTTTTACAACAAAAAGTTTTTGTTTTTCATCGAAGAGATTTATACCATCCAGAATAGCTGGGTTATGGGTAGTAATCAATACTTGTTTGTTATGTTCAACAGCAAGATTTGAAATGATTTTCATTAATGTTCTACACAATTTTGGATTCAATGAGGATTCAATATTGTCTATTGCAAAAAAATCAGGTGTCTTTTTGCTTATAAATAGTGCTAAATAAAATAAGATATTTAGAACTCCCTCGTTTGAATTTTCAGCAGCAAAAACATTGTTATTCACACGCATATATTTATCCTTAAAGAACAGAAAAGAGTTACTCCGCCCTAATTTATGCCCTTTGTATTTTAAACTGTCAGTTTCGTCGATTAATATCTCATCAAGCCACGAAATCAAATAACTATAGCGTTTTAATTCTGCCCATTCATCTTTCGAAAAATCGTGTAAAAGTACATCCAATCCTTCACCATTTATTCCTAAAGGCATTTCTTTGCTACTATTTGAAATCCCTCTTAACGATTGAGTGTTGAGGTTATAAATCAAATAGCGAGATAAATAAGTATTTTTTACTTCAATATCTTCAACAACACTTTTTTTTATTTTTACTTTTAGTTCGTCCAGCTTAATTTTACCTATCAAATTTTCATTGTGTAGCTTATTTAACTGTTCTTCGATTATAATCTCAATGTTTTTATCTAAAATACTGTCCTCTTTATCTTTCCATTCCGAATAAATATCGTCTTTATCGACGGGGTAGATTTTGCATTTCGCCATTTCATTTGAAACTGCAAACTTCACCATAAGTTCAATCTGACTCTTTTGTTTTTCTCCAAAAAACGAACTCATTGTCAATGTTGGCTTTGTAACTCTCACACCTTTGTTAGACAATCCATTAATATTCAAATTGTGGTCTTTTGCCGCACTTAACATGGCAACAGATTCAAGGATATTCGTTTTTCCGCATCCATTTTCACCTATAAATACATTTATATTAGATAGTTTGATGCTCTCGTTGATTATCGATTTAAAGTTTGATATATTTAACTCGTTTATCATTCTGGTGTTTTTTTATTAATTGTCATTTTAAACTGTCAATTGATACGACAAAATTGTAATTTATTTTATTCAGATTATTTTAAATACAATTGAATTGCAAAGATAACTATTTATTTTTCAATAATTAGCACAATGTTTAAATTTTGATTGTTGTAGTTTTTGATAACAAAATAGGGTTCCAACACAATGTCCTTGCTGCCCTTTTCCAATGCCTGTTTCATCGTAAATATCTCCCGAACATTGCTACCACTCATATTGCTGCTACTTTTCCAGGGTGTCCTGAAATTGTTACGAAGTTATCAGTTACCAAAACAGCCCAACCGAATTTTCATTCAGTTGGGCTGTTTCTCTTTCTTATACCCCTCTAGGGGCTAGGGGTCTTTTATTTTACTTCTTCAAAGTCCACATCAGTCACGTCACCTTGTTTGCTTCCGCTTTGGGCTTGTTGGCCACCAGCGTTAGGTTGGGCTTGACCTTCTTGGGCATTTTGAGCATTGTACATCTCCTGGCTAGCAGCTTGGAACGCATCGTTCACTTCTTTGGTAGCAGCATCAATTCCGTCAATATCTTGCACTTGGTGAGCTGTTTTCAGTTTTGCCAAAGCAACTTCGATAGGACCTTTTTTGTCAGCAGGAATTTTATCACCAATTTCGCTCAGTTGTTTTTCTGTTTGGAAAATCAAGCTGTCGGCATGGTTCAATTTGTCGATACGTTCTTTTTCTTTAGCATCAGAATCTGCGTTAGCAGCAGCTTCGTCTTTCATGCGTTTGATTTCAGCATCGGTCAAACCAGAAGAAGCTTCGATACGGATTTTTTGTTCTTTTCCGGTGGCTTTATCTTTTGCTGATACATGTAGAATACCGTTGGCATCAATATCAAAAGTAACTTCAATTTGTGGCTCACCACGTCGAGAAGGCATAATGCCATCTAAGTGGAAACGACCGATTGTTTTATTTTGATTGGCCAAAGGACGTTCGCCTTGTAAAATGTGAATTTCTACAGAAGGTTGATTGTCGGCAGCCGTTGTAAATGTTTCCGATTTTTTTGTTGGAATAGTTGTGTTCGATTCAATTAATTTGGTCATCACGCTACCCATTGTTTCAATACCCAATGAAAGTGGTGTTACGTCAAGCAACAAAATATCTGTTACATCACCCGATAAAACTCCACCTTGAATAGCAGCACCTACGGCTACAACCTCATCTGGGTTTACACCTTTAGAGGCAGTTTTTCCAAAGAATTTTTCTACAGCCGATTGGATTGCAGGAATACGAGTTGAACCTCCTACCAAAATAATTTCGTCGATATCACCAATTGTCAAACCAGCATTTTTCAAAGCAGTACGACATGGTTCAATTGTTTTTTGAATCAAATCGTCAATCAATTGTTCAAATTTAGCACGAGTTAACGTACGCACCAAGTGACGTGGCACACCATCCACTGGCATAATGTATGGCAAGTTGATTTCCGAAGAAGTAGTGTTCGACAATTCGATTTTAGCTTTTTCGGCAGCTTCTTTCAAACGTTGCAATGCCATTGGGTCTTTGCTCAAGTCGATGTTGCTGTTTTCGTTTTTGAATTCCTGTACTAACCAGTCGATAATACGGTGGTCGAAGTCATCACCACCAAGGTGCGTATCACCATCGGTAGATTTTACTTCAAATACGCCATCGCCCAATTCCAATACAGAAACGTCATGTGTTCCACCACCGCAGTCGAAAACTACGATTTTCATGTCTTTGTTGGTTTTGTCCAAACCATAGCTGTTGGCTCGTTAACAATACGACGAACATTCAAACCTGCAATTTCGCCAGCTTCTTTGGTAGCCTGACGTTGTGCATCGTTAAAGTAAGCAGGCACAGTAATTACGGCATCAGTTACTTCTTGTCCAAGATATTCTTCAGCTGTTTTTTTCATTTTTTGAAGAATGATAGCCGAAATTTCTTGAGGTGAATACATACGTCCGTCAATGTCAACACGCGCTGTGTTGTTGTCACCTTTCACCACTTTAAATGGCACACGTCCAATTTCTTTGGTCAATCTGTCATAAGTTTCACCCATGAAACGTTTGATAGACGACACCGTTTTTGTTGGATTGGTAATGGCTTGACGTTTAGCAGGATCACCCACTTTACGCTCGCCACCTTCAATAAATCCAACGATAGAAGGGGTTGTACGTTTTCCTTCGCTATTAGTGATAACGATAGGCTCGTTACCTTCCATTACGGAAACACACGAGTTGGTGGTTCCTAAGTCAATTCCAATAATTTTTCCCATAACTTTATTTATTTCTATATTTATTTTTTCAGTTTGTTCTGATGTTAGTTTGTACATCTATTTGTACGTTTGCCTTTTTACAAATGATGTGCCACGGCCAAAATAAGCTATATATTCTATTATTTGACAAAAAAAGGCAGAAAGAAACCGACAAATCGGAAAAAATGGCTGACAAAAGGTCAGAAAACCTGTCAGATTTTGAATACTCATAAAAAATAGACGGTATTTAAAACTTGATTTTGTAACAATAATGTTGAATCTATCTCCTTTTTTACCAAAAAAGGCTACCTTTGCAACAAAAAAAAATGAAATGGCATTGGTATATTTAGGACTTGGAACAAATATGGGGAATAAAGTAGCAAATATGGAAAGTGCAATCCAAGCTATTTCGTTGGAAGTGGGGGTTGTAATGGAGCAATCGGCACTTTATGATTCTAAACCGTGGGGATTTAAATCGGAAAATAATTTTCTGAATGCGGCAGTATTGGTCGAAACCAGCCTCACTCCTACCCAATTATTGATTAAAACACAAGCATTGGAAATTAAAATTGGGCGTAGTGCAAAAACGAAAACTGGCTATGCCGACCGCTTGATTGATATTGATATTTTACTGTACGACAACATAATACTAAACGAACCAGCACTAAAAATCCCGCATCTGCTGTTGCATAAGCGGGACTTCGTTTTAATTCCATTGGCTGAAATTGCTCCAGACTTTGTTCATCCAATCTTGCAAAAAACGATTAAAGAACTATGCACTTCTTCTTTAACAAATTAAGGGGCTAACCACAATTGACACAATAGAAAACGCTCTTTTTATTTTCCTGTTGTTTAAACACTTACATGTGGTAATTCAAGTAAAGTGGAAGTACCAACATTGCTAAAACATAAAAAAACGAATGATTTATTGAACTAAAAAATTAGGAATTTACCTCAGTATGGTATTCTTCCAAAAGCCGCAAAGCATTTTCAAAATCTTTTTCGAAAACTACAATTTTTAATCCTTCATTGATATCACTAAACATTGGATAAAGCTCTACAAGTTGCTCATTGCCAATAAAACATTCAATTTCGTTCACTTTCAATACATCTTGATCAATCATGGCATCTACCATTGTATCATAATTTTTTAGCGTGATAATCTTGTCTTCCATTTGGTCTAATTTATAAATGTTTCTAGCCTGATTGTTAATCGTTTTGTTCATTAAAACTTTCATAATTAAAACATTATGTATATCAGAATTGTTCGCCAGATACAAAGTAATAAACTATAATAATAATTGCAATTTAAAATCATTAAAATGAAACATGATTTTTTGGCTATTGTCAAAAGTACGTTCAATTAATTGCAGTCATTGTAATTTAGAATACCGTTATTGATAATTGGTGGAGAAATAAAATCGGCACAAAAAATAGATACCTACGCTTCTCTAATTGACATTGCAGCTACTTTATTGTCACAATTAAAATTACCCCACGCAGATTTTCAATTCAGCAAAAATATTCTCAATCTAGTATCGCCTCATTTTGCATACATTAGTTTTATAAATGGAATTAGGGATGGTAACGCTTGATAATCAGCACATTTTTGACTGCGAATCTAATTCTATTTCCACTGACAGGGGTATAAAAGGCAAAAATAAGCCTAAAGCAGAAGCATTTTTTCAAACACTATATGATGATTTGGAAAGAAGATAGCCATAATAAAATAAGATAGTGAAGTGAAATTCGTTTACCAAGTGGATTTCTAAATTGATAAATTAACTCGAGTCATCTCGAGTTTTTTTGTGCTATAATCTGTTATACCTAGCTATTAGCAAAACTTCTCCCTGCTAAAACTGAAGCTTCAGAACATTCTTTAGGATTTAAAAACAAGTTGCAAATGCTAGAGTAATGCCATGATTGTTATATAACCATAAATTAAGTATCTTTTTATTTGTGTTTGTCGGAAATTTAACTCAAGAGAATTGAAATACTCAAAAACGTATTAAAATAAAAAATCCAAGTCCACAATATATTACTACACAATGTAGATTTCAGGTTCAATATATATTCTCAACATTCAACAATACAAGTTCATTATCTGATTGATAGAATAAAATGGAACAAACAAAAATCTATTGAAAATATAAATGGAGGTTCACATTAAAAATAAACTTTAAGTCTTGTAGCGTATATTTTTTACAAAGTTGAAATTTATACTACAAATAACAATTATTCAAGAGTTTAAAAAGAATTATTATATTTGTATTATCATATTACGGCATAAAATCTATTTCAAAAGACATAAATTTCGATTTGAATATGAGTTAAAAATAGAATAAAACAGAACGAATATTCTGCAAAAAACGCAAACACAGAAACACAAAGCAACCAGGTATATCTTTTACATTCAACTCATAAACAAATTCTTATTCGTATATAGACCCTATTTTTAATCTAATTTAATTGTTTTAAAAACTTAACAATACACATTTATGAGACCTACTTATTTAAATTCGGAAAAGGAGTTTGAAGAACAAATAAGTTCTTTAGAGAGTAACACAGAAGTGCAATCCATACTAATTCTGATGGCAGAGAATAACAATTGTAGGTCTGAAATGATTGAGCCTATAATAAAACGTTGCTCAAAAACAATAATAGGTGGTGTTTTTCCTCAAATAATATTTGAAACTGTACTTTTTCATACTGGTATAGTGCTTATTCCATTGTCATTCAAACTTGAATCGTTGGTTTTCGACTTTAACAAATCAATGGATGTATGCATTGCCGAAATCACTGATTTTGTAAGAAATATATCCACTGAGGAACAAACCTTATATTTGTTTGTAGATGCAGTTGGACTTAAAAAGGATGTTTATATCGACTGTATATTTAACTTTTTTGGCACTAGTGTTAAATATATTGGCTGTGGTTGTGGCTCAATAACATTTGAGCCTTGCCCTTGCGTTATTACAAACGATGGAATAATAGAAAATGCTGGAGTTTTTGCACTAAGCCGTGAGCCAATAACCCTAGGAGTGGCGCATGGTTGGAAAGCAATTTCAGAACCCATGAAAATAACATCTGTAGAAAACAATAGAAGAATTTCTAGCTTAAATTGGGAGTCGGCCTACGACACTTACAAGGCTATTGTAGAAAAACATGCTGGAAAGAAATTGGAAGATTTCCCGTTTTTTGAAATTGCCAAATCTTATCCATTGGGGATTGTAAAAATTGATGGTGAATATTCTGTAAGGCAAGTAGTGAGTGTCAATGAAAACGAGCTAATATGCTTAGATAGAGTAGAATTACTGGAATATGTATCAGTAATGTATGGCAACAAAGACGACCTACTCTTTGCGGCCGAAGATGCTATGAAAATGATTACGGACAATAAAAATAATATAAATAGCGAGGTAGATATAATTTTTTGTGTAGATTGCATCGCTCGTAAATTATTCTTAGACAATGAGTTTAGCAATGAGCTAGCTATTTTTGGCAAATATGCGCCAGTATATGGGGTTACATCGTTGGGCGAAATAGCCAATCAGGGCAATGAAATTTTAGAAATTTACAATACTACCATTGCGCTAGCTACCTGGAAAAGGAAGGAAAAGTAATGCATTTATATTTGGAATTTAGTATTATCAAATCACACATTTGTTTTTAATTTATTTATGGAAAAAGAAATCATAAAAAACGAGATACTGCTGGCACTTATCTACGTAGCCGATATAAAAGCAGGCGAAGATGAAATACTGAAAAGTATTTTGCCTACCTATTTGCGAAAACTAAATTGTTTTTTGGCGGGTATTATCAAATCAAATAATGGTTTACTTACCGAAAAACTTGTTTTGCCATTAATGTACTCCAAAAATCCTATGTGGCTAAAAATCAAAGATTACATTGCCAATAACAAAGCAATGATAGCCAAGGAGAATTACGCCGCATTGGTTTTCGAAAGTGAGATATTTTATATTTTCAGACTTTCGAAATATGGTTATTTTGTGTTGGGACGAAAGAAAATCTTCGACATCGTATTTGTAAATGATTTGAAACACGTAATTAGCTTTACTGGAAAGGCATTGATGCAGTCTATTGAAGAAGAAATTAGAAAAGAATATGAACTTAAAATTGCTAATGAGCGAAAACTTTTAAGAACAATAATAGATAATGTGCCCATCAGCATATATGCAAAAGATGCTGATTACCGAAAAACGATAGCCAATGCCACCGAGCTGCGCCAGTTTGGTTGTAAAAATGAAAATGAAGTGCTGGGAAAAACTGATTTTGATCTTTTTGGACTAAGCATTGGTACTAATACACTTGTTGAAGACCAAAAGGTGATGCTGGAGGGAATACCTATTTTGGACGAAGAAAAACACATCGGAAATGGCGAATGGGCATTGATTTCTAAACTACCACTAAGGGACGAAAAAAACAATATAATTGGTATTGTAGGTACTAGTTTTAATTTTACTGAAAGAAAAAAAACAACTGAACAGCTTGAGATTTTCAATAAATTATTTGATAATTTGTCGGATGCAGTTCAAATTTCATTGGAAAACGGGCAGCTATTTTACATCAATAAAATAGCGAGTGAAAGACTAGGTATTTTGCAGGAAAAGGTATCAGATTACTATATATTTGATATTGAGACTATTTTCGAAAACGAAGAAGATTGGGTGAAGCATGTTGAGCATATTAAGAAAGTAAAATCGTTGACTATTGAAGGAGTTAATAAAAACCAAAAAACGGGTAAAAGTTTCCCTGTAGAGGTTTCGGTTAACTACATTGTGGTAAAAGAAAATGGCTATATTGTAGCTAATTCAAGAGACATTACAGAGCGAAAGAAAGCGGACGAAGCACTTAAACATAGTAATGAGCGGCTAGAACAATTGGCATTACAATCTAAAACATTTGCTTGGGAAATAAATTCAGATGGATTATATACCTACATAAGCCCAATTATCGAATCTGTACTTGGCTACAAACCAGTCGATTTGATAAACAAAAAATATTTTTACGACATTTTTGCTCCCGAAAGCAAAGAAATTACAACCAAAGAGGCTTTTCAAATTATTGAAAATAGAGTTTATTTTAACAATATTGAAAACAAAGTATTGGCCGCCGATGGCACAGAAGTGTGGTTGGCAAGCTACGGATCGCCAATGTACGACAGTGTAGGCAATTACATTGGATTACGAGGTAGTGATAGGGATATTTCGGAACGAAAAAGGAACGAAGCACGCATTAAAGAAAACGAAGAATACCAACGTTTGCTTTTGGATAATTTATCGGTGGGTATTTTTATTATTGACCCTATTACCCGTATTATTGAAACTGTAAACACCTTTGCTAGTAATATTATTGGTGCACCTGCAGAAAGTATTGTTGGCCGCAGATGTCATTCTTTTGTGTGTAAAGCCATGGAAGACTGCTGCCCTATTTGCAATAGAAATGAGATAGCTGACAACTCGGATAAAATTTTGTTAAATGCAAAAGGCGAAGAAATACCAGTACTAAAAACAGTAAAACAGATTACTATTGGTGGAAAAGTAAAACTGCTTGAAAGTTTTATAGAAATTACCGAAAGAAAACAAATAGAAGCCAAACTGCGCGAAAGTGATGAGCGAAAATCATCGCTAATAGCTAGTATGAACGATATTGTGTTTGTTTTGGACAACGAATTTAGATTTGTAGAATACCACAATCCACTAAACACCGAATTATATGTTGACCCACAAACTGTAATTGGCCTCATATACAATGAAATAGGAATGCCCGAAGCGGTTTCCAACAAAATAGGAATTGCATTAAAAGAGTGCTCCGAAACTGGCAAAATGACCAAGGTAGAGTATTACTTAGAGTTAAATGCCGAAATAAAATGGTACGAAATAAATGTGACTCTGCTCAATTTAGATACTAAAAACGGATTAACTTGCGTAGTACGTGACATATCAGAAAGCAAAGCCCATCAAGAGTTTATTTATCAGCAAATAAGGCTGCAGGAATTGTTGATAAAAATTTCAACGACCTATATTAATATCGATTTAGAGAATATAAGTTCAGTAATCCATCTATCTCTCAAAGAATTGGGCGAATTTGTGGGTGCCGACAGAACATACATTTTTGAATATGATTTTGGAAAAAATGTATGTAATAATACCTATGAATGGTGTGGAATAGATATCAACCCAGAAATTGACAATCTGCAAAATGTACCTTTAGAATATATCTCTTATTGGGTAGATGAACACAAAAAAGGAAATGCGTTTTATGTAAAAAACACAAACGAATTGCCAAACGATGGGCCAGATTCTCTTCGTGGAATAATAGAACCACAGGGCATTAAAAGCCTCATTACTATCCCTATGGTACACAATGAAGAACTGATGGGATTTGTTGGTTTCGACTCCGTGAAAACACATCATTTTTATACTACCAAAGAAAAACAACTGCTTGAAATTTATGCACAAATGCTTGTAAATGCTGAAATTAGAAAACGCGGACAGGCTATGCTCATAACACAGGAAGAGAAATACAGAAACATTATTTCTAATATGCATCTTGGTTTTGTGGAAATGGATAACAACAATTGTATAACCTACATCAACAAACAATTCTGTGCAATGTCTGGTTATTCGGAGGATGAAATGATAGGCAACAAAGCTTCAAAATTTCTACTTCCAGTAGATAGGGAAACGCTTTTAGACTACAAAAAAAATTTTGTAAACAAAAAACTAGCCCCTTCATTGGAACTAAAACTCAACATAAAAAATGGCGAGGAGGTTTGGTGGCTTTTAAATGGTGCACCACAATACAATGATAAAAAAGAACTGATAGGTACTATAAGCGTATTTTTTGACATTACACCGCAAAAGAAACTGCAAAGTGAATTGGAAGCCTCAAAGATGATAGCCGAAAGTGCTGCAAAAGCCAAAGAGCTGTTTTTGACCAACATGAGCCACGAAATACGCACTCCGCTCAACGTAATTATAGGGATGATACGTGAATTGGGTAAGGAAAGTTTAACATCATCGCAGCAAACGTATGTGGCACACTCGGAAGCATCGGCTTATCATTTATTGTCGATAATTAACAACGTGTTGGATATGTCCAAAATTGAAGCCGGCGAGTTTTCGTTAGACATCAATGATTTTAGCCTATCCACTACTTTGTGCAATTTGGAAAGTATCCTTTCGTCGCGCACTAAAAGTAAGAAAATTGACTTTCAAATTAATTTCTCCAAAAACATTGAACGCGCCTTGGTAGGAGATGCGGTGAGACTGAGCCAGGTATTAATTAACTTATTGGGTAATTCAATAAAATTCACCAACGAAGGTCACGTTCATTTAAACGTTGAACTTATTGATAGTAATAAATACTTTCAGAAATTGAAATTCGAAATTTCGGACTCAGGCATTGGGATGAGTGATGAATTTCAGAAAAATATTTTCAGCAAGTTCACTCAAGAATACAGTCTATCCAATCGTAACTACGAAGGTACTGGACTTGGGATGACCATTTCTAAGGAACTGATTGAACTAATGGGCGGTTTGATAAACCTGAAAAGCAAAAAAGGAGTGGGTACAAAAATCACTTTTGAACTTAATTTGCCTATTGGCGATGAAAATAAACTTATCAATTTAGACAAAAAAACGCAAAACATTGATATTTCGGGTGTTACCATTCTACTGGTTGAAGACAATGAAATGAATCGTTTTATTGCGCGTCAAAGCTTAACGCAAGCACATTGCATTGTTTCTGAGGCTGAAAACGGACTGGAAGCGTTGGAAAAACTGAAAACAAACAACTACGATATAATACTGATGGATATTCAAATGCCAAAAATGGACGGAGTAGAGGCCACCAAGATTATAAGAAACCAATTGGGGCTGAAAACTCCAATTATTGCGCTCACTGCCAATGCTTTTAAACACGACATAGATGTTTATCTATCGATAGGAATGAACGATTTTTTGATAAAACCATACAAAGAAGAAGCGTTATATTCTAAAATAGATATTAGTTTGAGAGCGGGAAAAAATAAAAACAAGGAAGAAAACACTTCTATCACAAGCAAACAAACAACTCCTTCATTAACAATAAGTAATACAACCATGAAGAACGATATAATTGAACAACCAATGGTATCAGAAACAAAAGAAAAACTCTACAATTTGGACCAATTGAACGAAATAGGACGAGGCGATGAGCAGTTTTTGAAAATGATGTTGGAAATGTTTTGTAAATTGGCTAACCAAACCATAGAACAAATGCAAAGTGCATATCAAATAAAAGATGTGGCGGCTATACGGAAACTAGCACACAAAATAAAACCCAGTATAGACAGCTTAGGAATAACTTCGCTATTTGACACCATAAGAAAAATAGAATTGTACGACATTGAAATTAACAGCTTTGAAGATTTGAAACAGTTGATAAACGAAACCCGTGAAGTATTAACTGTTGTCCTTGATGATATTAAGTAAATATTTAAAATAAATAAATAAACTGCTTGAATTGAAAAACGAAACTCGATGCACAAAAGCCAGAATTATATTTTAGTACTTATTTTGTTAGTAATCAATTACAATGGTTGGTCTGTCAATAACATGACTAATGACAACTGTAAGTATGAAATTACAAACAGTATGCGCTACGTTGATGCAAATAATTTATCAATTAAACCTGGTGACACGATTTGTATTTTGGCCGGACCTCGCAGAGTGCTTCAATTAAAGAATTTTCATGGTGACTCGCTAAATTATATAGTAATTAAAAACAGCGGTGGCAGCGTAGTGGTTGAAAACAAAGATGACACAGTGAGTTATAATTTTGGTATTTCTATTCAAAGCTGTTCTTACTTTAGATTTACAGGTACAGGTGCGCATGACTTGCAATATGGAATAAAAATACTTAAAACATGTCCAAAAGCTAGTGGATTAAGTATCGATTTATTAAGTACAAACTTTGAGATTGACCATATTGAAATTGCAAATACAGGGTTTGCAGGTATCTTTTCTATTTCGCAACCCACCTGCGATGAAATTGGAAACAGGGGTAATTTTGTACAACGAAATGTAAGTTTTCACGACAATTACATTCATAATACCGGAGGCGAGGGAATGTATATTGGCCATTCGTTTTATACTGGATATACTTCGGAAAAATGTCGCGAAAAAATTTTATACCCACATGAAATACATGGCATTAGAGTATTTAATAACAAATTGGATAGCTGTGGTTGGGATGGAATACAGGTAAGTTGTGCTACATTGGACTGTGAGATTTACAACAATTCTGTAACCAACTACGGCACAAAAAACGAAGAAGCCCAAAAAGCGGGCATTCAATTAGGCGCAGGCACCACTGGAAAGTGTTACAGCAACGCTATTTTTAATGGCAGTGGGTCAGGTATAAATATTTTTGGATTAGGTGATAATCTAATATACAACAATGTAATTATAAACCCGGGTTACTTAATTGACTCAATAAAAACGGCTTATGGAATTTTTTGCGATGATAGAGCTACAATTCCTGGGCGTTCGTTCAATTTTATAAACAATACAATTATTGCACCTCGAACGGATGGAATAAGAATATACAGTAATATTAGTGCGAATAATAAAATTTACAACAACTTGATTTTAAGACCTGGTTCGGCTAACAATTATAAAGATTATGCACAAAGCTATATTTACTCCAATCAAGATGTCAAAGTCGATATTTCTCATAATTATTTTTCACAAAATGCACCATCAAAAACACAATTGGACAGCATAGAGAGTATTTTTAAATTCTCTTCTTTATTGCCAATATTTAGTAAGGGCTTAAATGTTTCTGAATTAGGTATTTTAACTGACTTTAATAAAAGCCTGCGACCCAAATACGGTAATTTTGATATTGGTGCATTCCAATATAGTACAGACGATAGCATTACTCAGAATAGCCCTTTGCAAAATATTTACATTTATCCCAATCCCAATGAGGGCGTATTTACAATTGCAAATAGCGAGTTGGGTCCAGTAAAAAAGGTTGTGGTGTATAATTCAGCTGGCACAAAAGTATTTGAAGATAGTCCATCAAACCACGAAGCATTAACATTTGACTTGAAAAGCATGATAGGAAAAGGATTCTATTATATAAACATTGATACAGGTAAGAGTAAAAATACAAGTTTATTAATTGTAAAATAATTGCATTTAGACTTAAATACTTTTTGTCTATTTGCTCACAATTTGAGAACAGACTGAGAAACTAAAAAATTATTGAATCAACTCATTTACATTTTTGCTCGTAATCAACACTATAGAACCTAAAGTGCCTTTTTTTTTGTATAATGAGGTTAATTAACGGCGAATAAGCAGGGCATAAAACAACTATGAAAGGCGAATTAATCAAGTTTGAAAAGATAACTTTAACAATCAACAAACAAATATATTATGACAAGTAATAACACACCAACAATTTTAATTATTGATGACAATCCAATGAATTTACTGTTAGCTTCAAAAATACTTGAGAATAACAATTATAATTTTGCTACAGCCGAAAGCGGACTGGAAGGTATTGCACTAATAAAAGAGGAGATTCCATCCTTAATTCTTTTGGACATAAATATGCCCGATATGGATGGCTATGAGGTGTGTAGGAAAATAAAGGAAATAGAGAAATGGAAAGAAATTCCAATTATATTTCTTACAGCTCAAATTCATACCGAAAATTTAGTAGAGGGATTTGAAGCAGGAGGCGTTGATTATATAACAAAACCCTATAAAAGCGAGGAGCTATTGGTGAGAGTAAAAAATCATCTTGAACTTGCTGCATCTCGCCGAACAATTTTGGAAATGAACCGCTCCAGAGATAAGGTTTATTCTATTATTGCACACGATATTAGGTCGCCACTATCTGGTATTTTAATGACTTTGGATACCATCGACCAAGGATACTTAAATCCTAGCAGTGAAGATTTTAAGGAAATTATCCATCAGCTAAAAATTAGAACTCAAGATACTAGCACCTTGCTGACTAGCTTATTAAACTGGACTCGTACACAAGATGAAACCATAGTACTTCACCCCAAAGAAACAAACATTAATCAATTGATTAATAGCTGTATATTACTATTAGAGGCCATGGCAATGAGTAAAAATGTGGTACTATTGATGGAAATAACAGATAATATTGATAGCTGGTGCGACGAGGTTTCAATCAATACAGTTTTTAGAAACATTATTTCTAATGCTATAAAGTTTACGCCAAGCAATGGAAGCATAAGCATCAAAGCTAAAGCATTGGAATCGAGCATAGAAGTAACAATTGCTGATACTGGAGTAGGAATGCCTGAAGATGCTATTCGAAAGATATTTGAAGAAAATCAGCATTATACAAGCTCTGGCACCAACAACGAACAAGGTACAGGCCTGGGCTTAATGCTAGTGAAAGATTTTGTGAAAAAGAATAATGGAAGTTTGCAAGTTAGCAGCATACTAAATGAAGGTACCACATTTAAAGTAACCTTGCCAAAAACACAAAGTGTAAATGGAAACTGAACTTTTAAACATACTAATTATTGATGATGATATAGTTTATCGAAGATTATCATCTTCAATTTTGCAAGAACGATTCAACGTTTTTACGGCCGAAGCACCTTCAGTAGGGTTTAACATACTGAAAACAAAAAAAATTGATTATGTCATTTGTGATTACAGATTGCCAGAAATGGATGGATTGGAAGTATTGGAAAGAATAAAAACAGACTATCCTCATATTGAGATGATTATGATTAGTGATTCGGGCGACATGAATACAGTAATTGAAGCATTGCGCCGAGGAGCAGTGGATTATTTCAAAAAACCATTTACGCCTGCCGATGTATGGATGTCGATAGAAAGAACGCAAAAATATGCTCAATTAAACAAGAAATATAAAGTTGAAAAAAACAAGAATACAATTTTAAAAGATGCAGTAGATAAAGAGTTTGGAGTAGAAATAATAGGAAACTCGCCCGAAATATATGAAGTACTTACCCAAATGCGAATGGTGGCTCAAACTCCAGATACGTCTGTACTTATACTTGGCGAAAGTGGAACTGGTAAAGAGCTGGTAGCAAGAGGAATACACAACTTAAGTAATAGAAGCAATGAAATTTTTGGAGCCGTAAATATGTCGGCTATACCAGAAAACTTATTTGAGAGCGAATTTTTTGGGCATAAAAAAGGAAGTTTTACGGGTGCCATTGCCGATAAAGCTGGCTGGTTTGAAAACACAAACAAAGGCACTTTGTTTTTGGACGAAATTGGAGAAATGACACCCGCCATGCAAGTTAAATTATTGCGGGTTTTGGAAGACAGAACTTTTACAAAAATTGGAACTCAAAGCCAACAAAAGTTTGATACCAGAATAGTGGCTGCAACCAATAAACCGATAGAAGATATATCCAATGGCATCAATTTTCGGGTAGATCTTTTCCATCGGGTAGGCACTTTTATTATTTATTTGCCACCATTGCGCGAACGGAAAAGTGATATTGTGCTGTTGGCAAATCATTTTTTAAAACAATTTGCTCACAAAATGAAAAAAAACATTGATGATATTCAAAAAAACTCCATGCAATTACTTAGTGACTATAACTTTCCGGGAAATATACGCGAGCTGAGAAACATAATGGAAAGAGCTGTAATACTTTGTAATGGAAATGAGCTATTACCATCACATTTTTTAATGATAAACAATAAAATTAATTCCAATAAACAAAATGATTTGAACAACTTCGATTTAGAAGAAATAGAGAAAAATACAATCATTAAGGCGTTGATTAAAACAAACAACAACAAAACGGAGGCTGCAAAATTGCTGAATATTGAATGGAATTCATTACACAGAAGAATTCAAAAATATGGAATAGAATTATAAGATGTTTTTTTAGTTTTATACCCAAATAGGCGCATTATTACTATTCGTTTTCGAATATAACAATGAAAAAACGAAGAGAAAATGAAAAGCAAATTACAGGTATAGTTCAATATATCAAATTGATACATAATTGGCATTCAAATTGATTAATGGTAATTATCCAAATCAATAAAAAATTACCATTATGAAAACTAATTATATAAACTCCGCCATTGCTTTTGTATTTATCATTACATTAACTTCTTGTTATAATGATAACAACGTAATAAGTGAACCATATACTTTTACATCAACTGTTGACAAAACTACAAAAGAGTATCAAGTATCAATTATGGCTTTAAATAACGAAAATCTGCCAATTAGTGGTGTTGAAGTAAAACTTTATACTCAAAACCCACTGAATGCGAATGGGACTTTAAAGGCTGACAATGAAAATTATTTGATTCATAAAGGAATAACTAATGAGGGTGGCGTTTTCAATTGCTCAATAGCCCCTCAAACCAATGTGGATAGTTTAACTATTTATGCTACTCAAACTGGTGTTTCATCTTTACTTACAGTACAACTAAAAGATACTGAAATTAACGTACAAATTTGCTGTTGTACGTCTAAATAATTTAGAATTTCTCAGTAGATATAACAATGATGAATGTACTATATTGATGATTGCATATTTAAAAAACTTCGTTTTCGAAGAGTAACCCTCAAAAGTGAGACATTGAAAGCATGAAAATATACAATTATATACCTGTATATCAAATAATTAAACAAAGTGGCACACAAATTGATTATCCATTGAAAATAAACTTCTGAAAAAACATTCAAAAATTAAATATTATGAAAACATTCAAAATTAAATTGCTAGTTATCACTGCTACTTTAGCATTTATTTTTACTTCTTGTTTAAATGAAAAAATAAATGAATTAAACATTTCAAATACAGCTGCATTTGAGTTTAAAACCATCAAAGATGTAAATGTATCCATTACCACTTTGACAAATGATGACAAACCATTAGGTGGTGTTTTAATTTCAATTTACACACAAAATCCATTAGACGAAACTGGCACCTTGAAACCAAACAGTGCTAACTACTTAATGTTTAAAGGAATTACAGATGCATCAGGCTTACTCGAAAGCAAATTGGCTCCTGCAACCACGGTTGATAGCTTAATGATTTTGATAAATCAGATAGGACTACCTAACTACCATGCTATTAAGCTCGAAAGCAACAATGTACAACTAGTTGTAGGCGGAAAAGGTGCAAGCAATGTAAGAAGCAAGGTATCGGCAAGCACGTATGTAACAATTCCACCCACTGCATGGACTACAAACAATGATTTTTTGGTACTTGGAACATGGACGGGAGCTGGAGTACCAAACTACTTAACAACAAAAGACATCATTGCAAGTGATTTCTTATCAGATGTAAATGCTTCTCTTCCAGAGCGTATTGGATTACCTGCTTCACACCCCGAATACTTTGACACACAAGATGATGGCAGCTTAGTACTGGAAAAAGATGCCGAAGTATGGGTAACATTTGTTCATGAAGGAGCTGGGTATAAAAACTCGCTAGCATATTATACACACCCTAATGGTACTGCTCCAGCTTCAAAATCAGATATTAAAGATCAAACAATTATCTTTCCAAACGTTTCATTTTTAAACTCGGGAGGTGGTTTAAGCACAGGTAATAAGGTTCAATTATTCTACTACAACCAAAACACCAAATTATACACCGACATTTTTCCTGCAGGTACAACCGTTTGTTGGATAATTAGATCAAATGCCTGGACTGGAACTACAGTGGGGGCAGGCTTCAATTCATTCTACTCTGATGCCAGATTTAATCCAGAAAGTACAGAAGCAGCAAGAAAACACAACGTAGTATTGAAAGATGTAGGTCGCCAATTGTTCTTATTGGGTTTTGAGGATTTACATAGAGATAATGGATCTGACAATGACTTTAACGATGCCGTATTTTATGCCACAGTATCGCCCTACACAGCAGTAAAAAGCATAATATACAAATCAATTGACTCGGTAAAAGATAGAGATAATGATGGAGTGCCCGATGCAGGAGATGATTATCCTGACGATGCAGCTAAAGCATTTAACAACTATTATCCTGCAATAAATCAAAATGGTACGCTTGCTTTTGAAGACTTATGGCCAGGAAAAGGTGATTATGATTTTAATGATGTGGTGGTAGATTATAATTTCAATCAGATTACAAATGCTCAAAATAAAACGACTGCAATTGATGCCAAATTAACACTAAGAGCTAGTGGAGCAAATAACAGCAATGGTTTTGCAATAGAGTTTAACACAAATCCAGACAATGTACTGTCTGCTACTGGTCAGAACCTTACTGAAAATATTATTAATCAGAACACCAATGGAACAGAAAAAGGGCAAGCCAATGCAGTTATATTTGCTTTCGACAACGCATTTAGTTTACTTAAACGGAACCAAGGATCTGGAAGTGTTAACACCGTTGCAGCCGAAAATTATGTTAACCCAGCAGTATTAAATTTAAAAATCACTTGCTCCATTTAATCCATTCATAATTATTAATACCGATAGAGGCCGTGAAGTTCATTTACCTGGAAGTGCTCCTACTACATTGGCCAACGTAAATTTATTTGGCACAGCAAATGATGATTCGAATCTTAACACAGGTAAGTATTATATGTCAGACAAATACCTGCCTTGGGCAATCAATATTCCTATTCAATTTGATTATCCAGCCGAAAAACAAGACATCACTCAGGCATATTTAAATTTCAACAAATGGGTAGCCAGCAGAGGTTTCAATAATATGGATTGGTACAAATCGAATAATGGATACAGAGATAATGACAAAATATATAGTAAATAAAAGGTTGGTATAAAAAAGGGTAATTAGATTAACAAGTGATAATGTCAGATGTGCAAATAAAACCGCATGTCTGACATTATTCGTATTTAAACTAAAATGTAGTGAGCTGTCAGACATAAAAAATTTCAAAATTAGATAATAATCAACAGAATACTAACACGTCAAAAGTAAAAGCGCTTTATTACAACGGATTACGCCTAAAGATGATGTTGTTAATTGTTATCTCAACCGTTTTTACACTCAAATTACATTATTATATATCAACTAGATAACTTAAATAATAGCCTTCAAAACTTGACAAAAACGCCCCCCAATGTACAAACAAAACACGGAAAAGAATAGGGATAATATCAACAAGTATAACACAACAATATTGGTAAAAAGGAAGAGCATGGGAGCTATATTAACAGTAAAAATATTGAGTCAAAAAAAAAATATAAAAAAATATAGCAATTGATAGTAGTAACATCAAAAATAATAACTATTTTTGATGATTAATACAATTATTACTTGAACGGAAAATGATTAAACCAATCAAGTTCTTCATTAAATCACAAATGTAAAACATAAAAGAAAATGAAAAAGAAAATTTTAATTCTCGATGACAAAAGCGAGTTTCGCAGATTGACTAAATCTATTTTATCAAGTAAATACGATGTAGAAAGTGCGGAAAATGGAATTGAAGGGCTTTCTATACTTCAAAATGGATATATGCCCGATTTAATTGTTACTGACTTAATGATGCCTGAACTAGGCGGAAAAGGTTTTGTAGAGCAAATAAAAAGTAGTGGAGCATTTAAAGATATTCCTGTAATTATTTTGTCGAGCATTGATAAAAGCGACGAAAAAATACAATTAATTAATCTTGGTGCAAGTGACTACCTAGAAAAACCATACAATCCTGCCGAATTATTGGCTAGAATTGAAAACTTGCTCAAAAATAGATAGTATAAGTAATATCATTTTTTGCTGTACATATTCTCTCACAAAGCAAATTGGCGTATTAACAAACAAGACTATCACAGAAATCTAACATTATGAATTACAAAGGAATATATATTGGGAGCAATAAGTCTTTGGTTGACAAATTGACTAAAGAAAGTGATTTGATTAGTTTTTCTATGAGCAATCATTTAATGGATGCTGTAAAATCAATGGACTCTATTGATTTGATTATTTACGAAGAAACTGAAATAACGAATGATTTGATTTTGATAAAAAATCTCAAGGAAAATCTTTCTAATAATAAGGTTGTATTATTCGTAATAAATGAGAACTCGTATTCACCCGATTACATCAAAATTGGGGCACATGATGTTTTTCATTTTGATTCACACCCCAATGACATTGTAAAGCGATTCGAATTTATTTTTAAAAACTACGAAACTTTAAGTGGAAGAAAAACTGAAGTTCTTCAAACGTTTAAACTTCCAGTTTGGAAACGTACATTCGACATCTTATTCTCTGGTGGATTACTTTTATTTTTGTTACCAATTTTCATAGTCATTGCTATACTAATACGATTAGAATCTAAAGGGAAAGTTTACTATGCTTCGCCTCGGGTTGGAACTGGATACAATGTATTTGGGTTTCTCAAATTCCGCAGCATGTACACCGATGCAGATAAAAAAGTGGACAGTATGATGAAAAATAATCAATACGCCAACGATGATTCTCATAGAGAGTTTGATGATTTGCATGAGAGTGGTCCGGTATTGATTGACGACGAAGGTTTTGTAAGGGAAGGTAAAATTAAAAAACAAAAAGCTATCAAAAGAGAAAATGCATTCTTTAAAATGGCCAATGATCCACGTATCACCAAAGTGGGCAGATTGTTAAGAAACACCAGTATTGATGAATTGCCTCAACTTATAAATGTACTGAAGGGCGATATGTCGATAGTGGGCAACAGGCCTTTACCACTTTACGAAGCAGAATTAATTACTACCGATCAATGGGCGAAACGATTTTTGGCACCCGCCGGAATGACTGGGCTTTGGCAAGTTACCAAACGTGGGGGTTCAAACGTTATGTCGGCCGACGACAGAAAACAGCTTGATATTGAATACGCTGAAAATTTCTCATTCTGGTACGACATGAAAATTCTGCTTAAAACAATTCCTGCCATGCTTCAACATGAAAATGTGTAATCGATGAACCGCATCCTTTTTTTTATTATTCTTGGTTATTTTTACCCGTTAGGTCTTTTTGCTCAAAATGAGGTAAATAGTGATTCTACTACTAATCTGATGGCTTACAATAAGTTTGTGATTCCAGTACTAGAGGACTGTATACAATTTGCTATGAATAATTCTCCACTACTTAAAGCCAACGATCAGCAAATTGAGGTATTGCTTGAAGAGATAAAAATAAAGAAAAAAGCATGGTTAGATTTTATACAGATTGAAGCAAATACCCGCTACGGTTTATTCAATCAGGTTTCTTTGACCCAATCAAGTGAAGTTTCAGCATCCGAAGTAGCATTACAATCAGCAAAAGAACAGTTTAATTATTTTGCAGGCTTAACGGTTAAGTTACCTTTGTCATATTTTGTTGCGAATAAAAGCGAACAAAAAATTATTAAGCTCAACATTCGTGAAATGGAGCTAAAAAAAGAAGATCTGAAAAAAGAAATTACCAGATTGGTTATTATTGAGTACTTTAAATTGAAAAACTTCAGTGAAATGCTAGAAGCCCAACAAAACAATTTACAAACTGCTCAAATCGATTATCTTAAAGGACGAAATGATGTAAAATCTGGAATGATAGGAATGACTGAATATGCTGCCATTTCCAACGCTTATACTAAATCAATGGATGCATATATTTCAACAAAAAACAGTTATTATACTGAGTATTATTTACTTAAAATGCTTACTGGGACAAATCTTCAAAAAGATAAAAAATGAATATCATTAAGTTTTTAAAAATCATATCTAATAAACTCTTGTATGTTTTATTAATTCCAACTGTGGCATCAACTATAGTGTTTTTTTTAACCAAGGATTTGCCCGTTAAATATACTACATTTTCTACTATTTACTCTGGAGTAACATCAAATAGTGGTTTGGCTGTAGAAGCTTTGAGGGTTGACAATGTTGCAACTCAAAATGAGTATAACAACTTGATGACAATTCTCAAATCGAATTCATTGTTTGAAGATGTTTCACTTCATTTACTTACTCAGCACCTTTTACTTACAAAACCCGAAAAAGAAATTATTTCAATAAAAGCATACAATGAGTTTATAAATTCTGTACCTGATGAAGTAAAAAAACTTGTTGTAAAAGGCAATTTTGAGAAAACCTACAGCAATTTAAAAAAGTACATTAAAGAGGATGAAAATAATTACATTTATCGGTTGATGAATTTTGGAAACAAGTATTATAGTAAGCAGGCAATTTCAAATGTAAAGGGAGAGAGATTAACAAATAGCGACTTGATAAAAATTAGCTATGAGTCGGAAGATGCGGGTATCTGTTATAATACAGTAAAATTTACAACGGAACTTTTTGTAAAGCGATACAGCACATTAAAAGTTAGTCAGTCAAATTCTACGGTGGCTTATTTTGAAAATCAATTAAAAGAAGCAGCTTTAAAATTAAATGGAGCGGAACAAAAATTACTTGATTTCAACATTGACAACGATATAATAAACTACTACGAACAAACAGAGCAAGTTACCACACAACAAGAAAAAATTGAGGTTAAACTGCAAGAAGTCAAAATGGAGTACGAAGCCGCTCAAGCTGTACTCATTAAATTGGAGCGTGAAATAGAAACTCGCTATAAAATTAACATTAGAAACACAGAAGTATTACGAATCCGAGAAAAGTTAGTAGATTACAACAATGCCATTACAGCAATTGAAATTGATGAAAATTCGACAAATGCAAAACAGTTATTGGACTTAAAGAGCAAACGTAATGAGGTATTAGAGAAATTAGAGAACAAGGTAGATTCAATTTACATTTACGAAAACAAGAGTCAAGGCATTGAATCTCAGAGGTTATTATCAGAATGGCTGGATGCCGTAAAAACGCAAGAGAATTACAATGCGCTTTTTAAATCAATGAAGGATAGGCAGATTGAATTCATGAAGCAATTTAAACGCTATGCCCCATTAGGTGCTACCATAAAACGCATTGAGCGAGAAATTCACGTTTTTGAAAGGGAGTATTTAAGCATTTTGCAAGATTTGGGTATGGCGCGTCAGAATCAACAAAACATGGATATGCGTTCTGACATGAAAGTATTTGATGACACCCAATTTCCAATAAATGCCATAGCCTCAAAAAAGAATTTGTATGTGACAGTAGCAGCCATGTTTTCTTTGATTTTTTTCCTTCTAGCAGTATTTATTATTGAATTGATGGATAAAAGAATTAAAACACCGTCGTTATTGCATCAACTTACTGGGCTGAATGTGGTAGGTGCATTTTGCAAAGAGAACAAAAAGAAGTTCATAAACACAGAGATGATTGAGCAGCGAGCTGCATTAATGATTTTTGAAAAAATGCGCCAACTTGGTTCGGAGTCACCCCGCCCTTTTGTAGTACAAATTTTCAGCAGTTGGGACAATGCTGGTAAGTTATTTATTGCCAAATATTTAAGTGCCGAAATTGAACGTCATAATTTTACAGTTAAGGTGCTAAATTTTGAACCTGAAATTAGTATCGATGGAGTAATAGCAAAATCGTTGGACAATGAAGGTGTTACCGACTTAGAAGCAATGAATTTACAAGATAAAATCAATCAATTTGATACTTATATCGAATTATTTAATGCCGAAAATATAGTTTCTGATTTTGTAATTAGTGTGCTATCACCAGTAAGTAATGGCATAGACAACCCAGTACTTATTGCCAATGTAAAAGCAAATTTTATAGTGTATGATGCCAGTGCATTGTGGTCAGAGGCTGATAATTTTATATTGGATAAACTTAAAAATGCCGTGCCAAATGGATTGTTTGCTATTCTAACGAAAGCTGAACCTGATAATTTGGAGGAAATTTACGGCGAAATTCCGAAAAAAAGGTCATTTATCAGAAAACTGTTAAAAAAACTATTGAAACGAGTGATTAAATAGCTAAAAAAATCATACACATTTTTTAAAATGAGCACAAATCCTTCGTACGATAATCATAGAATAAAACATGCCGTAATGGTGATTACTGTAAGTTCATTCTTTATTTTACTGTTACTAGGGACGATGTATTTTTTTTCAAAAGACAATTTGATTTTCGGCATCGTTTTATTAGTACTACCTATTCCAATTCTATATTTATATGTTTTTTTTGCCAATCCACGAATCGGGTTTTATTCGGTTTTAGTGGCTAATTATTTTGCTATTGGTTTGTCAAGATATATTCCTGCACCACTTGGCTTATCACTCGATGGGCTTTTGGTACTAACTTGGTTAGCAGTTATTTTTAGCCAGTTTAACAAAAAAATTATTTGGAAAAATGCTGGAAGAGACTTTACTTACTTTGTTATCGTATGGTATGCAATGACATTTTTGCAACTGTTTAATCCTGAGGCAGTAAGTAGAGAGGCTTGGTTTTATGTTATGAGAGGTCAAGGTTTGTATGTTTTTCTGACAGTGCCCTTGGTTTACTTGATATTTAACAAGCCAAAAGATTTAGATATTTTAATACAAACATGTGCTTGGTTTACGCTTATTGCAGTAGCCAAAGGCATTGGACAAAAGTACATGGGGGTTGACAAATGGGAACAAACTTGGCTCAACGTACCGGGCAACAGAAGTACTCATATTTTATTTGGTCAATTAAGGGTTTTTTCAATTTTTTCCGATGCAGGAACTTTTGGTAGTTCAATGGGATATTTTGGTGTAATGTTCATTGTTTTAGGTATTCACGAAATAAAAAGTTTTTTTTATAAGTATTTCTATTTCTTCATTGGATTTGGGTCAATATTTGCCATGTTAATTTCCGGCACTAGAAGTGCAATTGCTGTGCCATTGGTCGGTTTTGTAGTATATACAATTTTAACAAAAAAGATTAAAATCATAATTACTGTTGGAAGTATCATTTTTTTAGTGTTTTTCATTCTAAAATACACTAATATAGGACAAGGGAACTATGATATAAGGCGCATGAGAAGTGCTTTTGGGGAGGAAAACGCATCCCTAGATGTGCGCACGCAGAACAGAAAGATATTTGCAGATTATCTAAAAAACCGTCCATTTGGCGGAGGCGTAGGCTCATCGGGAAACTGGGGTTTGCGTTTTAGCCCTGGCACTGTTCTAGCTGAGACAGCCACTGATGGATTTTATATACAGATATGGGCCGAGCAAGGTATTGTTGGTTTGACATTTTACTTGATAATGATTTTTTACTTTGCGCTGAAATCTACGTTTTTAATTTTTTTTAGACTAAAAAAACCAGAATATATTTACAAAGCAATACCGTTTACTTGCGGCATGTATGGCCTTATGGTTTCATCATATAGTGCATCTAGTCTAGGACAATTGCCCAACATTATTATTGTATTTACAAGTATGGCATTAATATCACTTATGCCAGAATGGGAAAAAGAAGAAGAGGAAAAAGAGAAATTATTGAAAGAAAATGAACAAATATCCATAGAAAAACAAAACTAAAAATCTAAAAAGTATGAACAATCGGCTCGAAAAACTAGAAGCACTACGTGGATTTGCAGCACTTTATGTTGTTTTTTTTCATGTTCTACCCCAAAAATTTTATTTATTTGGTATCAATCTTGGATTCTTTTTTCGTTTTGGTCCCGAAGCAGTGATTGTATTTTTTGTACTATCAGGTTTTGTAATCAAATTTACCTACGAAAAGTCTAAAAACAAAACCTTCAATTATTATTTCATCCGACGGTTTATACGACTTTATGTGCCCTTGATTTTTATTTTTATTTTAGGGTATGTAATAAAAAGTTATTCGGAGGGTGGGTTTGCTAATCCTGAGTGGAAAAGCTTGTTTGGCAACTTACTTATGCTTCAGGATGTAATTTCGCAAAAACCTAACGTATTGGTTCCTGCTTATTTAGGTAATGGAGTATTATGGTCATTATCTTACGAATGGTGGTTTTACATGTTGTTCTTTTTCCTTATTACCAAAATTAAAAGCGATAAGCTTAACATGTATGTCAATATTCTTGTTATTGTAGCCGCCATTAGTTATGTGTTTTATCCATTCATTGTCAACAGATTAGCCATGTATTTTGCAATATGGTGGATTGGAGTAATATTTGCAGACACTTATTTGAAAAAAGAGAAATTTGATTTTTCGTTAATCATGCCCTACGCTTATGTTCTATTGACCATTACAATAATTCTGGCCATTAATTTGTATATTAATTTCAAGTTTACAAAAATCTATACCTATCCGCTTGTAGCCTATCCGTTTATCGAACTTCGTCATTTTGTTTTTGCACTGATGGTAATGTTTGGGTCTATTATTTGGAAAAAACTTAATTGGTTTGGGTTCAATTTCTTCTTCGATAAATTCAAATACATCGCTTCATTTTCTTATGTGATATACATTTCGCATCATTATTTAGTTATTGAAGCTACCTACCTGAAATTTTTGAATAATAAAGTATTGGAATATGGACTTTATATTGTTGTTATGCTTCTGTTTTCATATCTTTTGGAAGTAGTTGTTTACAATAAAATCAAAAAACTAATTCTAGCCTAGCAACCCATGTGTCATCTTATTGCAGAACGATTTAAATAACTCTCAAAAACAGAGTCTTTGTCTCATAGTATAACATAGTTAATATCAAGTCTTTAATGTACATATTTCGAATACTTTTTAGGCGGCTATTTCTTTATTGTATATGGTTTCACACAAAAACTATTCAAGTTTATAATACGCATCCAAGTCCATTGTAATAAAAAAAAATAAAAAATTGACATAAAAAACTTTTTTTTACTACATGTGGATAAATATAAAATCAATATATTTGCCACCGTATTCAAGAGATAATGAAATTACAATGAATAACAATATAAAGTTTCAACTACAATCAACAAAGAAATTCAATATTCAATATAACATACAACCATTTAAAATTTAATCATTATGAACATTTCAATTGTTGGCACCGGATATGTAGGACTCGTTTCTGGCGCTTGTTTAGCAGAAACTGGAGCAGTAGTTAACTGTATCGACACCAATCAAAGTAAAATAGACAGTCTTAACAATGGTGTAATGCCAATTTATGAACCAGGACTTGAAGACCTTGTAAAGAGAAACGTACAAAAAGAAAGACTTTTCTTCAAAACAAAACTTGCGGAAGTTGTAAACGAAAGTGACGCAATTTTTATAGCAGTAGGTACACCGCCAGATGAAGATGGAAGTGCCGACCTTAAATATGTGTTGGCTGTAGCCCGCGAAATTGGTTCTAATCTTGACAATTATACAGTAGTTGTAACTAAAAGTACGGTGCCAGTAGGAACAGCAGTAAAAGTTAAAGCTGCTATACAGGGTGAGCTTGACAAAAGAGGCGTGAAGGTTGAATTTGATGTGGCTTCAAATCCAGAGTTTTTGAAAGAAGGAAATGCTGTGGACGATTTCTTGAAACCAGATCGTATTGTGATTGGAGTAGAATCGGAAACAGCTGAAAAAGTGCTTAAAAGGCTTTATAAACCTTTTGTTTTGAATAACCACCCTATTATTGTAATGGATATTACGTCATCCGAAATGACTAAATATGTTGCAAATGCAATGCTTGCTACTAAAATTAGTTTTATCAACGAAGTTGCAAATCTGTGCGAAATTGTTGGTGCAGACATTAATTTGGTGCGCAAAGGAATTGGTTCAGACACCCGTATTGGCTACAAATTTCTTTACCCTGGAGTTGGTTATGGTGGTTCTTGTTTTCCAAAAGATGTGCAAGCATTGATTAAAACTGCAAAAAACTACAACTATTCTTTGAATATTTTACAAGCTGTAGAAGATGCAAATGATTTCCAAAAAACAGTTTTATTTAACAAAATATACACCCATTTTGAAGGAAATTTGAAAGGAAAAACCATAGCTATTTGGGGTCTTTCATTCAAACCTGAAACGGATGATATGCGCGAAGCTCCATCTTTGGTGTTAATAAATAGCTTGTTGGAAAATGGCGTAACAGTTAATGCTTACGACCCGATTGCTATGCATGAAACAAAAAGAATTTTGGGCGACAAAATTAAGTATTGTAAGGATATGTATGAAACGTTAATAGGGGCAGATGCTTTGGCCGTAGTTACCGAATGGAGTGAGTTCAGACTTCCAAACTTTAAAGTGATGGATAAACTGATGAACGACAAGGTGATATTTGATGGTCGTAACATTTTTGATATGGACCAATTGGAAGATTTCAATTTCCATTATTATAGTATTGGTAAAAAACCGATTAATTTCTAATTGAAATAAAGATTACAGGAACAAAAGACTGAAAATTCAGTTTTTTGTTCCATAATTTTCACATATCAAATAGTATATTTAGAACATAAACTCATTTTGACCCTACCGTCTAAGTAATTCATTTTCTGCCGTTTCAACAAATTACAAATATCGTAATCATGGAAATACTACATATTCTAGTTCTTATAATTGAAACAATCCTGCTTGTATATCTTGGTTTTTCATCTATTTACATTCTAATTTTTGCATTGGCCGGAAGATTAAATCCTAGAAAAAACACGGCACAAGCAACGCCGAAAAAGTTGCGGAAATTTGCAGTGCTAATTCCTGGTTATAAAGAAGATAGCGTAATTATAGAAGTGGCACAAGAGGCATTAAAACAAGATTATCCCAAAGGAAGTTTTGATATAGTTATTATAGCCGATTCATTTCAACCAGAAACTATACAAAAACTGAAGTTGTTGCCAATAATTTTGGTAGAAGTTTCGTTCGAAATTAGCACTAAATCGAAGGCTTTAAATAACGCCATGGAAATATTAGGTGATGACTATGACGTGGCATTGGTGTTGGATGCCGACAATATTATGGCACCTGACTTTATCACTAAAATGAACGCTGCTTTCGACAACGGATTTGAAGTAGTTCAGGGTCATAGAATTGCAAAAAATACGAATACGGCACTTGCCATACTTGATGCAATTAGTGAGGAATTAAATAATCATATTTTCCGCAAAGGTCATCGGTCATTGGGCTTTTCGTCGGCTCTAATAGGCTCTGGAATGGCTTTCAACTATAGGATGTTCAAAAAACGGATGTTAGAAATTAAAGCCGTTGGTGGTTTTGACAAAGAATTGGAATTGACGCTATTACGTGATGGTAAGAAAATTGAGTTTCTGGAAGATGCGTTGGTATATGATGAAAAAGTACAAAAAGTAGAAGTGTTTGAAAATCAACGTAAACGCTGGTTATCAGCTCAATTTGTATATTTTGGTCGTTTTTTCTTTTTAGGACTTCAACATTTAATTTTTAAAGGAAATGTTGACTTCTTCGATAAAGTGTCTCAAATGATTTCGCCACCACGGGTTTTATTGATAGGATTTACGGGGATAATTGCAGCTTTATCACTGATCATCAGTATTTTATTCCCCGAAAATACAATCTTGTATTACCCATTTTTTTATTGGTTAATTGTATTCATTATTGTAGTTTTGGCATTTATTCTGAGCATTCCTGCCCAATTTTATAATAAACAAACATTGGCTGCTTTGCTAACTTTGCCAAAAGCATTTTGGTCGATGTTTGCATCACTTTTTAAACTGAAAGGAGCTAACAAGAAATTCATCCACACGCAACATGGTACAATTGAAAAGGAAAATTCCCAAATATAACAATCGAATAAAGAAATAAGTCACAGATTAATTCCAGAAAATCCAACAATCATATTTTAATTGATTGATGAAGAAATAAATTCAAATTCAAAAAATGACATACAATTTATAGCTCAACTTACTTTTAATCTGTAGAATATCATGAAAAACACAACACCAATTAAATCGACATTTTCCTCTTTGATGTCAGGTGATTTTAGCGCATTGTCAACAATTAGTTGTTATGAATCAGGCGATATAAAGCTTTTTTTAAACGGCAGGTTTTACAATAAAACTCCTGAAAGTTTTCTGGAAAAATATATTAAGAAAGGAAAAGGAGCATTTACTGATATTGATGGTGATTTTACATTGATAATAGTTAATTCTGAAACAATAAATATTTTTAGAGATCGCCACGGTGTGGGTAGTCAAGTATTTTACACTTCAGATTATTTTACTTCTAACCTGCTCGATTTTACATCATTGAATGGATTTGATTGCAAACCAAATTACGAAGCTTTATTCACATTTTTAAGTATCGGTTATGTACCTTCACCACTTTGCTCGCTTGAAGGTGTAACCAAACTAGCTCCAGGGCATTTACTTACAATAAATAAAACAGCACTAACGGATTCGGATATTTTCCCACCAAAAGACTATCTAAATAATGTAGCTACCAGCAAGTTGACTATCGATGAGGCAACAACTGAATATGAACGATTGCACAAAAAGGCTATCAAAGAACGAATAGGAGATGATAGCAAAATTGGACTTTTATTGAGTGGTGGTTATGATTCGGGTGGAAATATTTCAGCTTTGCGGGATGTGTATGACGGTGAAATATCGACATTTTCTATTGGTTTTAAAAATAATCAATGGACTGAATTACCTTTGGCTAAAATACTTTCGGAAACATATAATAGTAAGCATCACGATTACGAAATTGACGGATCGGAAATTCTTAACCTCCCCAAAATAATTTCAGTAACGGGCGATCCGTTTCAAGAAGGCGGTTTGATGGTGAATTATACTGCCATGGAACTTGTGAAAAAGAGTGGCGAGAAACCTGATTTAATTCTTGGCGGAGATGGTAACGACCAACATTTTGGAACATCGGGCAAAGAGCTTGCGCTGCATTGGAAAATGAAACAAAACGGTGGCCAAGTATTACAAAAATTGTTTGATTTTGCCGGCAACTCCTCCATGTTTGAAAATGACAATATTCTGTTTCGTTCGGAATTTCACAATAGGAAAATACTTCATATTCAAGAATCTGATGTTTTTGGCTTTACGCAACATCAGGTTAATAATATCAACGCTGTAGGATATAAAAGTCGGGAGTTTAATTACTTAAAAGATCATCCAAAAAAGTACAAAAACTTTGATGATTTCTTTTTCAACAGAAATATAAACATTGATATAAAACAAGTTATCAACGAAGTTATTTTGTTTAAATCCTCGCGTATGTCCGAGTTGTTTAGTACCAACATTTCGTTTCCGTACATGAGCACAGAACTCAATGTTTTTTTGAATTCACTTCCAGTCGATTACAAGTTTCATGGCACTTTGGACGAATTGAGCAAAGGTAAAGGACAATCGAAATACCTACATAAAAAATACTTGAAACCAAAATTACCGACAGAAATTACCGACAGAAAAAAACAAGGTGGATTTGCTCCTCTTCCTATTTTTTTAAAGGATGATAAACAGCGAAAAATGTTATTTTCGTTTATCAGAAATTCAGATGCTGTTAAGCACTTATTTAAATTCCAAGCCATTGACAATTTGCTAAAGCAATATGACGAAACAACTAATTCAAAATCATATTGGTTTTGGTATCAACAGGTTAAGTCAAATCAAATTGTAAATTTATTGACTTTGACTGTATGGTGGGAAATGTTTATCAACAAAAAGTCGAATATTCAATCAATAACAGATCTGTTATAATATATTCGTTTCAGCTAGTCCAAATTTAAACATTAAATCATCAACAACATGAAAATTGGCATCGAAGGACAAAGATTATACCGCCCAAAAAAACACGGTATGGACATGGTGGCGCTGGAATTGATAAAAAATCTGCAGCTCATTGATAAGGTGAACGAATATGTGATTTTTGTGAAACCCGATGCTGACAATACTTGCATTCCAGCGGCTCCAAATTTTAAAATTGTAGAACTTGGCGGCGGTCCATACCCCACTTGGGAACAAATAGCCTTACCAAAAGCGGCTTTAAATGAAGGTTGCGATATTTTGCATTGTACCAGTAATACTGGTCCTATTATTTGCAAAGTGCCATTGGTTACCATTTTGCACGATATTATATATCTCGAAAGTGTAAGCATTCTGAAAAAAGGTGGCACTTGGTACCAAAAGTTTGGAAATATGTATCGCCGGTGGGTGGTGCCAACTATTGCTCGAAAATCGGTGCGTGTGGTTACTGTTTCTAATTTTGAAAAAGAACGTATAAAAAACTTTATGGGATTGGGATCCAACCTGGTAGCTATTTATAATGGTGTGGGCGAGCATTTTAAAAAGATAGAAGATGCTAAAATTCTTTCCGAAGCTAAATTGAAATACAAACTACCAGACAATTTTATGTTCTTTTTGGGAAATACCGACCCCAAAAAAAACACACCAAATGTACTGAAAGCTTTTTCGGATTTCAATGCAAAATCCGCAACAAAATATAAATTGGTAATGTTGGATTTTGAAGAAAATGCATTATTACAAATACTTAAAGATATAGATTGCAGTGATTTAAGAAAAGACATTGTAATGACAGGATATGTGCCCAATGCAGAAATGCCCGCAATTATTAACCAATGTAAAGTGTTTCTATATCCTTCTTTGCGCGAAAGCTTTGGAATTCCGATACTTGAAGGAATGGCTTGCGGTGTGCCGGTAATTACATCCAATACATCGTCGATGCCCGAAATTGCAGGTGATGCCGCTGCTATAGTTGACCCGCTGAAGCCAGAGCAAATTGTGGATGCTATTAGCAAAATTATAAGCGACAAAACTTATTGTGATATGCTGTGCGACAAAGGCATTGCACGCGCTAAAGATTTTTCGTGGAAACGCATGGCCGAAAAATACCTGGAGTTGTACAAAGAAGTTTATATTCAAACAAAAAAGTAGGCTATGATAAAAGGTGAAAATATTATCTGTATTTCTAATACTAGCTGGTTTGGAAATTATGCCAAATCCACGGTGCAAATACTTGAGCGATTGGCTGTAAACAATAATGTACTGTTTGTAGAATATCCTTTTAGCATCAAAGATGTAATTTCTACTTTGCGAGGCAAACAAAATGCACCCGTGAAGCGAATGTTGGGGTTGGAGAAAAGCTTGCAAATAATTGATACTAATGTAGGTAGCAAAGTGTATGATTTGGTTATGCCGCCTGTGCTGCCGTTGTATTTTTTGAAAAACGAAAAAATATTCAACCTGTTATTTTCAATCAACACCTTCATTTACAAACAGAAAGTTAAGAAAACAATCAAAAAATTGGGATTTGAAAATCCAATTGTGATTACTGCATACAATCCATTTTATGGACTAACCACATTAAAAAAACTGGGCGAAAAGGCCAGTATTTATTATTGTTACGATGGCGTAGAATCTGGTTTTTTTGGTAAAAGGATTTTTGATTTTGAGAATAAATTCTCGACAAAAGTAGATGGCATTATTACCTCATCAGAATATTTAAATGCTGAGAAAAAGAAATTGAATGCCAACAGTTTTGTGGTTAAAAACGGTGTTGACTTTCCTGTTTTCCTGCCTTTTGCAAAAAAAAAGGTATTTACAAATAGTAGAAAAAAAGTTGGTTATATTGGCAGTTTGGATGGTAGGTTTGATATTGAAACAGTGGAAAATGCGATTGCCAAGCTCGGCAATTTTGACTTTGAATTTACTGGCGATTTGATGAATGTAAAGGTGAGAAAGCGATTGGAAAAATATGAAAACGTGAAATTTTTTCCGCCAATAAAGCAAAATAATGTACCTAAACTATTGGCGACTTATGATGTGGGCATTATACCATACCTTGTGAATGAGGTAAATAAGAATATTTACCCACTAAAAATCAATGAGTATTTAGCAGTTGGGGTTCCGCTGGTGATGAATGCTTTTGCCGTTTTACCTGAGTTTGAAGGAATAGTGAGCATAGCAAAAAACAAAGAAGATTTTATTGCAAAATTACTGGAAGAAACGCAAACAGACACAGCTGAGAAAATAATGGACAGGATAAATTTTGCTAAATCAAATTCGTGGGATGCAAGAACTGAGAGCTTTAGTGATATATTAGCGAAATTTATTTAAGACACGCAAACACCAAATGAAAGTAAATCAATTGAAAGCAGGAGCTATCATGTCCTATTTGTTAATAGGACTTGGCAGTCTTATTTCTATCATTTACACGCCCATAATGCTACGCCTTTTGGGGCAAAGTGAATATGGACTTTACAATTTGGTGTCGTCTGTGGTCAGTTATTTAGGACTATTTAGTTTCGGATTTGGTAGTGCTTATATAAAGTATTTCTCTGGTTATAAAGCAAATAACGAAAATGATAACATTGCCAAACTGAATGGAATGTTTCTCTCGATATTTTCAGTTATGGGAATTGTTTCAATCATTGCGGGAATCATATTAGTTTTGAATACCGAAAACATTTTTGGTTCTCAACTTACTGTTCTTGAACTCTCAAAAGCAAAAATACTTATGGTGGTAATGGTGGTGAATATTGCCATTTCATTTCCGGCCATAGTTTTCAACTCGTATGTAACTGCCAATGAGAAATTTATATTTCAGCGCTCCTTGCAAATTGCTAAAATCATAACCAGTCCATTTTTGATTCTTCCAGTTTTAATAATGGGCTATGCCTCTGTGGGAATGGCAATTGTAACAACGATTCTTAACTTTCTGATAGAATTCATTAATGCCTATTATTGTTACAAAAAAATAAATATCAATTTTGATTTTAAAAAATTTGATTCCGGACTGATGAGGGAATTATTTATTTTCTCCTCGTTTATTTTCATGAATTTAGTTGTAAATCAGATAAATTGGAATGTAGATAGGTTTATTGTAGGGCGGTTTAAAGGCACAATTGCCGTGGCAACTTATAGTTTGGCGGCTCAGCTAAACACCTATTATCTAGCTTTTTCCACCGCTTTATCGGGGGTTTTTATTCCAAGGGTAAACGCCATGGTATCGGGGGCAAATGACAATAAAGAATTAAGCTTATTATTTGCAAAATTAGGCCGTTTGCAATTTATACTTTTGTCGTTGATAATCAATGGATTGATTTTTTTCGGTATGGGTTTTATAAAGCTTTGGGCTGGAGACGATTATCATGAGTCGTACGGCATTGCCTTAATGCTAATAGTTCCTGTTACACTTCCACTTTTGCAAAATTTAGGAATAGAAATACAACGAGCCAAAAACATGCACAAATTTAGGTCGTGGGTATATTTGTTTATTGCCATAGCCAATGTTTTGATTTCTATTCCATTAGTAAAATTATATGGCGGTATTGGTGCAGCTGCCGGCACAGCCATAGCATTGGTAATAGGGAACGTTTTTATTATGAATTGGTATTATCACAAAAAAGTGGGATTGGACATTAAACTATTTGTAAATGAATTAGTTAAAATAACTCCGGCGTTAATTATTCCTTCAATTGTAGGAGTTTTGATGTTTATATACTTTGATTTAAACAATGCTATACTATTGATTGTAGGCATTTTCATTTACACAGTTATTTATGCAATATCGATGTGGTATTTTGGAATAAATAAATATGAAAAAGAATTGGTAACAGTACCATACAATAAAATAATGCTCAAATTCAAGAAATCCAACTAATTAGATAAAAACGCATCATTATTTTCATTAACTATCACACAAAATGGAAGCACTTAAAAAGAAGTTGAAAGGATTATTCCCCAAAAAGCTCATGTATTTATATTATTTGCAAACAGCCAAAAAAGCGGTTATGTTTGATATAAAAAGGCGTGTGTATGATAAAGTGTATAACAACTCCGATGACGAAAAAGTGAAGCGTGATTTAACGCTTGCGTACCACATTGTAGAAAAAGGATTAACAATGCCTACTCCTCGCCCTGGTTTTGGGAAGCCGGTAGTAATTAGCCTATGCAATACGGTACTGAAATACGATACTATGAATTTACCAAAAACTGAATTAGAATTTAAACAATCTGTTTCAGTATTGAGAGAATATTATGAATATCATATAGAAATTGGGTTTAAATTAGATGCCGATGTACTGGAGAAATTGGAGGTTATTGTAAACAATTTCAAGGGTATAGAAGGTTTGAAGCAATGCCATATTAGCAAAGAGGATTATTTTAAGGATGTGAATAGCCCGTTTGATTTATTTTGCAAATCGAGGTATTCTGTTCGTAATTATACCACAGAAGTAATTCCGGTAAAGGTGCTGCATGATTGTATTGACTTGGCTCAGAAATCGCCTTCGTTTTGCAATAGACAGCCTACACGGGTGTATATTGTGAAATCGGCTGAGAAGAAAACTGGAATTCTGGATCTTCAGAATGGAAACCGGGGATTTGGCCATTTAGCTGAAACACTACTGGTTATAAGCTCTGTAATATCTACCACAAAAGATATTCACGAACGAAACGAAAATCATTTGAATGGTGGAATGTTCAGCATGACATTGTTGAATGCATTACATTTCTACAAAATAGCTGCTTGCTCGCTCAACTGGAGTGTATCCAACGATAAAGATGAGAAGCTCAGAAAATTGCTGAAAATTCCGGAAAATGAAGTTCCATTATTGGTAATTTCATGTGGTTATGTGCCCGATAAGTTTGCAATTGCATCCTCGCCACGGAAAACATCAAAGGAAATTACAGTTGAACATTTATAGCCTTCATACCTTTTTTATTAATCAAAAAGAGTCACAAACTAAAAATCTAAAATTATGTATTACAGAAACATATCAAATTTGAATCAAATTATTCTGAAACGTTTAAGCATTATTCCTCGCGATTTCGATCTCATCGTTGGCATTCCTCGAAGTGGTATGTTGCCAGCCAATTTGCTGGCACTTTACTTAAATAAACCTTACACTGATTTGAACTCATTCCTAAACGGACACATTTACAAAGCTGGTGCACGTGGTCAATTCTTTGATATAAAGGAATTTAAAAAGATATTGGTTGTTGATGACAGTATTGCTTCGGGTTCTGCCATTTTAAAATGTAAAGAGAGCTTGAAAGACTATGGGGAAGAATTTTCTATTAGTTATTGTGCCATTTATGTGATTCCTGGCAAAGAAAAAATGGTAGATTATTATTTTGAGACTGTACCATTACCACGTTATTTTCAGTGGAACATATTCAATCACACCACTTTGGAGAAAATATGTTTTGATATTGACGGTGTATTGTGCATTGACCCATCGGAAGATCAAAATGATGATGGTCCAAAATACATCGATTTTATTCTCAATGCGCCGCCATTGTATATTCCTGGAAGTAAAATTGGGACTATAGTAACATCGCGATTGGAAAAATACCGTCCTCAAACCGAAACTTGGCTCAAAAACAACAACGTAAAGTACAACAAGCTGGTAATGTTGGACTTACCTAACAAAGAAGCCCGACAAAAAGCCAATAGTCATGGAGATCATAAAGCAAAAACTTATAAGGAAAATGGCTATATATTATTTATAGAAAGCTCACTAAGTCAAGCGGTTGAAATAAATAAAATAACTAAAAAACCAGTATTATGCACTGAGAACTTTGAAATGATATTTGATTCAGAATCGATATTTTACAATATGAAAAGTGGAAAATACTTTCCAGGACTAAGAAATTTTGCCATCAAAATAAGAAACAAGATTCGGAATAGAAAATAAACTAGGGCTATGTTAATTTTAAATTTCTGCGCTGCAACAACTTATCAATTATCAACACTTCATAAATTGCCGAACATTAAACTTACAATATTCTATTCAGTTTTACACTAAATTCAAAAAAATGAAAAAGATAGGCATTATAACCATTACCGATTATGTAAACTATGGAAATAGGTTGCAAAATTACGCATCGCAGGAGGTTCTGAAATCGATGGGTTTAGATGTGGAAACAATTGTAAATGTTCCAAAAATTGAAATTGAAGGAGGATTAGAATTTACGATTACCCGAATCAAAAACGCACTCAAACAATCGCCTATCGTGCTTATCGACAAGGCTATAATGAAAGTGAAAGACAAAATGAGTCATGGGAAATATACAGCCTGCCAAAAAGCCAAAGATAAGTCTTTTCGAGTTTTCACAAAACAGTACATCAAAGAAACCGATTTTGTAGTTTCGGAACACAATACGCCAGCAGATTTGGGCGAACGATATGATTTTTTTTCGGTAGGTAGTGACCAAATTTGGAATCCGACGCTCAGAAAAGGTTCAGCTTTTGATTTTATTCAATTTGCACCCCAAAGTAAACGAATTGCTTTGTCGCCAAGCTTTGGAGTTTCAACCATTCCTGAAAAGTATATTGACATTTACACAAAATGGATTTCAGAAATGGCGTTTTTGTCGGTTCGGGAGCAAGCGGGAGCTGATATTATCAAAAAACTAAGCGGACGAGAGGCAGTAGTACTTGTGGACCCAACGTTAATGCTCACCAAAGAGCAGTGGTTGCAGATAGCACATCCAGCGGAAAAGAAACCAAAGGGAAAATACTTGCTCACTTATTTTATTGGTGTAGTTTCGGCAAAAAGAAAAAAATGGTTGAAAAGTTTAGCAGCTAAACACCAACTTGAAATAGTACAAATGGCTAGTTTGGAAGATGTTGAACGATATGATGCCAATCCTGGGGAGTTTATTGACTACATAAGCTCGGCAGAAATTGTTTGCACAGATTCTTTTCATGCGGTCATTTTTTCTACTTTGATGCAATCGCCATTTGTGGTTTTCGACCGCGAAGGACGCAGCGCACCCATGTCATCGCGCTTAGATACATTATTGTCAAAATTGAGATTTGAAGACAGAAAATTTTCCAGTATTTCTACTTCCGAAAGCATCTTCAAGATTGACTTTTCACATATTCCTGATATTGTAGATGTGGAACAGCAAAAAGTAAGGAACTACTTAAAAGCAGCTCTAACGTAGCACCTCTTGACAGTGAAAATATAGAATTTCACAACATAATACTTTGATATTTAGAAATCACAAACAAAACTTTTATTACTTTAAATTGAATGCTTATGGAATGGTTGGAAATTATTTTTTGGATTTTACTAGGTATAGTGTTTTACACTTACCTCGGTTACGGAATTGTTTTGTTTTTGATGATACGTATTAAACGAATATTTAAGAAACAAAAAACGGTAGTACTTACTGATGAGCAACTTCCGGAAGTTACTTTGCTAATAGCTGCTTACAACGAACAGGATTTTGTGGCTACAAAAGTAGAAAACACACTTCAACTGAATTACCCAAAGTCGAAACTACATCAAATGTGGGTAACCGATGGTTCGGACGATAACACTCCTACCCTATTGAAAAGTTTTTCTGACATTGAAGTTATGCACAAGCCAGAACGAAACGGTAAAATTGCCGCCATGAATCGTGCTATGAAATTTGTGAAAACACCGATTGTGATTTTCTCGGATGCTAATACTTTGTTGGGCAAAAATTCAATTATGAAAATTGCGCAAATGTTTAACAACCCTAAAACAGGCTGTGTATCGGGCGAAAAGCGAATTTTCAACGCCGACAAAGAAACAGCCGCTGGTGCTGGCGAGGGAATTTACTGGAAATATGAATCGGCTTTAAAACGCTGGGATGCAGAATTAAATACGGCGGTAGGTGCTGCTGGTGAGTTGTTTGCCATACGCACAGAGCTTTTCAACGAAGTGGAAGCTGACACATTATTGGACGATTTTATAATTTCCTTACGTGTGGCCATGCAAGGCTATAAGATTGATTATGACCCCGAAGCTTATGCCCAAGAAACTGCATCGGCCAATGTAAAAGAAGAATTGAAGCGCAAAATTAGAATTGCGGCTGGTGGAATTCAGTCGGTGGTTCGGCTTTACCCATTGCTCAACATATTCAAATACGGTTTACTTTCCTTTCAATACATTTCTCACCGCGTGTTACGCTGGACAATTACGCCTATTGCATTGCTTTTATTGCTGATTGTCAACATAATACTAGCACCTACATCAAATTTATTTTTGATTATTTTGGGTTTACAGGCATTGTTCTATATTTCGGCTTTTATTGGATGGCAATTGGAGAATAAGGCATTGAAAGTGAAAATATTTTTTATCCCTTACTATTTTTACATTATGAATTATGCTGTGTATATGGGCTTTATGAGATATATCCGCAACAAACAAAGCGTAAACTGGGAAAGAGCGAAACGAGGTTAAGGTAGTATATATTTAGTATAATCAGCTATTAATCAGTATCATTATATTTTTTCAGCAGACCCTACCTATTGAAGTCTGAAAAAGAAACGCTACACCTTAAAAAGATAGGTGTAGCGTTTCTGTTATAATAGATTTTATATAAGTTAGATTATTGAAAATGATAATACGCAGAAGGAGTATTTCTTAGTTTTAAAATATAAAGTTTATTATATCATACAGATACAATTTGTATAATGCCTAATATAATCTGATTCTGATTACATTATAATTTGCTAAACGGAAAAATTATTTAATAGGAATTGAAAATTGAAAAATATCTATTTTTCAAACAATCTATTTCAAAAGCCTACAATACTACAATTGTTATAGTACTTGAGCCATTTTCATCACTAAGTGTTACAAAGTACTTTCCTTTTGAAGCTAAATCAGAAATGTCGAATTGAAGATTTTTATCTGAATTATTCTTACTCGTTTTTACAATTTTCCCTGAGATATTATAAATTGTAACGTTCACATTGGAAGTTTCGTCCCTTGAAATTTGAAATTTGCCGTTGCATGGATTTGGATAAACTGCATAATTGGCCGTTGATATTGATTTCAGTTTAGTTTCAGTATTGGCGATACGTTGATAAGCTCCTAAATCATAGCTTCTTCCTAAAGGCCGAGCATTGTTTTCAAAATCGAAATTTATGCCATAATTTGATAAATCTAAACCCGCTTCAATTGCTGGAGATGTTTCTGATAATTTGAAGTTATTATTATAATCATCTTCAAATTGAATCTTCTCGGTATTTAAATCAAAGAAATTGTTCGAGATTACAGCATCAACTCCAGTTTTCCCACCTGTATTTATGTAAGGCGTTTCTTTGGAATACTTAGAATAAAACATCAATGAACCTGGATTGATAATAATATTATTAATAAATCTATTGTTCCTGCTCAATACGCTTGAAAACCTAATTCCATCTGTTTTTGGACTTACAATAGTGTTATTATAAAAATTGAACGAACTACCTGAAATAGTAGCCCTATCATCTACAAATATTCCATGAATTCTTTTTGCTGGGTCGTTAGGAAAATAAGTACGGCCTGCATTAATTATTATATTGTTGTAAATATCATTATTTCCAAGCCCAAAAATGGACATACCGTTACCAGTACCGTTAGCAACATAATTATTATAACATTTACCAGTTGTACCACCACCAATTTGTATTCCACTTTGCTGACTTGAGATAGCAGACAAACCATAATTAGTAACTGTATTTCCATAAATTTCGCAATCTTGGGTTGCACTACCCACTTGTAATCCATCCCATCCAGTACTATCAACTCTATTATTATAAATACGCACTCCTTTTAGCACACTTGGAAATAAAAGTACTTCATTATCATCGGATTTGGTAAGGATACCATTATAATATGAATGCCCAATATACATGCCTACTCCACCAGTATTATGAAAATAATTATCATGAATAATTGTTTGGTATTGTGTAAAGTTATTGCGGTTGGTAGTTAAATCAATTTTAGGATCCGTTTTTGCCATGATTCCAGCAAAGCCTGATTTTGAAACTTCTATATGATCAATTTCATAATTTGTACTCCCATTACTAATTTTAAAACCAATAGAGCTACCTACCATAGTTTCCATTATACGTACTCCATAATCAACGCCTTTTGTACCAGTTCCTGTGAAACGGAAATAGCTTGAATTATAAATACATACGCCATAAGACACATCGTTATTTTGTATTAACACTTCACCGCCACAATTTGTAAATACAATATATTCATCAGCTGTTCCATGGAAGTTTGAAATCATCAACGATTTTTTAATACCTGCTTCAATACACACTGTATCACCTGGTTGAACATCCATTTTAGTTGCATCAACATACAATTGATCTGCCGTAATAACGTGTTTACAATTACATTTTTGGGCACTTACAAAACATGATAATGACGTAAACAAGATGAAAAACAATGATAATTTACTAATAACAGTAAAATTAAATGTTGTATATACTTTACACAGCACATTGTGAATAATAAGAGCTGAAGTTGTCATAACATTAGGAATTTAAGAGGTAAATAAACGTCTTCAAATATGGTATTGCAAATATAGTGATTATTTCTATTTAATTGATATTCAGTAACTTGTAGTAATTAATAGAGACTCGTAGTAATAAGTACTATTAAAAAAAAACGCTCAAATAACCATTAAAATTATTCTTTAAAAAAGTGAAGAATAATTTATTCACTTTTTATGCTAAATCACTGATTACGTGCAAATAAAATTAATCAGACAGTCTTAAAAAAAACAGTATTCGTAGGGTTTTGTAGTAATAAATTTAGCCATTACATAATTTATTATTACAGCATTTCGTTATTTATTTAGATTGCATTTCTGTTTTGAGAATTAACTGTATGGTTCAAGCTAAAATAATAAGTATAATTTCATATTATTTAACTTTCAGCGCAGAAGAATACATACACTTTAACTTGCTTGCTTTTAGATTTAACAACTATATTTTTTAAGTGGAATCTTATTTACATATTTCTTACATTGATTCCACTTCGATAAGTTTTTTTTTTACGCAAATGGGACATCTCGAGAAGCGGGAGGTGCAATCCCGATGGCTATCGCGGTCGCTAAGACGAAAAGAAATAAATATATTGAAGATCGACACTTTGCGTTTTTGTGTCTTAGTGTTTTAAGCGTTCAAAAAATCAAAATCGATTTATCGGAGCAGACTCTTTCATTACGTAATTCAATAGCTACATGCCAAAAAGTGAATTTCCATTTCCAACAAATAAAAAAAGCTCCTAAGATTTAAAAAATCGTCTTTGCTAAAATAAAATTGAAAAGTATAAATAAAAACATCTACACTTGAGTCCACTCCGATAAGTCCATTTTTTTGTATCGACCCGTTTTTTGACCACAAAACCACATAATTGAGATGAAATCAAGAAGTTTTTAGAAATTACTAAATTTCACATACTGCATATTTTCAGATTTTTTTATGCCTTTCCAGAAACTGCGTCTTAGAACCCCCTTTTGGGGGCAGGGGGTCGAAGATAGTTATCGGAGTGGACTCACACTTAATGTGTTTATTTGAATCTCATTTTATACAAAAAGATAACAGCTATGTCAAAAAATTACCATTTTTTTTAAAAAGTTCAAAATTGATTATTAGAATAGAACTATTTTTTTATTGATTTATGCAAAAAAAACGATATATTATTCAATATCAAACACTTATATCTACAATGTTTAAAAAGAAATAAATAGCAAATTCAAATTGAATGATGTTGATTAGATCTCAGTTTAATAGTGATAAAATTTGTTTGCATATTTAAGTTTAATTATTGCAATGTATTATTTCATATAAAATATATTCTCTATTTTTGCAAATATAAAAATCCAAAAACATCGTTTGTATTTCTAAATTTAAATTCAATCATTCTTTTCTATTTTATCAAATACAATTAAATAGTAGTTAATAATGATAATGGTTTAAAGTTCATCTTTTTTTTATTGCACTATCATCAAATATAATGTCATTGTTGTAAATCATACGTTGAAAGATATTTAATTGGCTGACTACACTGAAAGCAATTGAATTGAAGTGAATTAAAGTGCAACAAATTAACTCGTATTTTTTTTTTATTTGAGCGTTATGATTTTTTATTTTAACAATAAACAAATTACAATATGATTTGTAGTTTTGCTCAATACTTCTAAAAAAATTGTCAGTATAAAAAAATCATCTTCTTGAAACAAAAATATCATTAATACCAAAATGTAACCAATCAAATCTCTTATTGGGGTAAAAATTATAAATATTATGAGCAGAATATTAATTACAGGTGGTGCTGGATTTATTGGATCACACCTGGGCGACAGATTATTATCAGAAGGAAATGAAGTGATTTGCCTTGATAATTTTTTTACTGGACGTAGAAAAAACATAGAACACAACTTGGCAAATCCTTATTTTGAATTTGTAAGACATGACGTAACGGCTCCATACATGGCTGAAGTGGATGAAATATACAACTTGGCTTGTCCCGCCTCGCCAGTTCATTATCAATACAATCCAATTAAAACTGTGAAAACATCTGTGATGGGAGCTATCAACATGCTTGGTTTGGCTAAACGTGTGAGAGCAAAAATTTTACAAGCATCTACTAGTGAGGTATATGGCGACCCAAGCATACATCCACAACCTGAAGAATACTGGGGAAATGTGAATACTATTGGCATTCGCTCGTGCTACGATGAGGGAAAGAGATGTGCCGAGACCTTATTTATGGATTACCACCGTCAAAATAATGTTAGAATTAAAATCATTCGTATTTTTAATACCTATGGACCACGCATGGACCCTTTTGATGGTCGTGTGGTTTCTAACTTTATTGTGCAAGCTTTACAAGGTAAGGACATTACAATATTTGGCAGTGGACTTCAAACCCGTAGCTTTCAGTATGTTGACGATTTAGTGGAAGGAATGACACGGATGATGAAAACAGATGACTCAGTCATTGGGCCAGTAAATATTGGTAATCCAAATGAATTTACAATGTTAGAATTGGCTACAAAAGTTATTGATTTGACAGGTTCTAAATCAAAATTGATATTTCAAGATTTGCCTTCTGATGACCCAAAACAAAGACAACCAAATATCAACAGAGCTTATGACATACTTGACAAATGGACTCCAAAAATTCAACTAAACGAAGGATTGATAAAAACCATTGAGTATTTTGACAAGGAAATAAGTAAGAAATAGGATAGGATACAAAACAGGATTGAACGCTTTTGATGAGAAAACATCTAGTGTTCATAAATGCTGAATTAACGCAGGTTGGAGATTTTTCTCTTACTTGCGTTTTTGTAAATAAAACTTCAAGTCCGTTTTGTCTAATCTGAAAATAACAATTATACATCCTATAATATGGCATTAATGCTATTGATAATGGCCTAAACGCGGTCTTTCTTTAACCAAAAACAATAAAAAACAAAAATAATGTGCTGAAAATTTGGCTCGTACCTACTTGTTTTTGTTATTTTGCACCCGATTTGAAAGTTGAAATTCGTTAATTCCAAATTGTATCTAATTTAATCAAAACCGTATGCCCAAAAATCTTGTAATAGTTGAGTCCCCCGCCAAAGCCAAAACGATAGAGAAATTTCTAGGAAATGACTATCAAGTAATGTCCAGTTTTGGGCACATTCGCGATTTGGCTGAAAAGGGCATTGGAATAGATTTTGAAAATAATTACGAACCTCAATACGTTGTATCAACTGATAAGAAAAAAACAGTTGCAGATTTACGAAAAGCAAGTAAAGAAGCCGAAATTGTATGGCTCGCTTCCGATGAGGACCGTGAAGGGGAAGCCATTGCTTGGCATTTATATGAAGAACTAAAACTTAAAAAAGAAAATACTCGCCGCATCGTTTTTCACGAAATTACCAAAGATGCTATTCTTCATGCTATTAAAACTCCACGCGATATTGATATTAACTTAGTGGATGCGCAGCAAGCGCGTCGCGTGCTTGACAGAATTGTAGGATTTGAGCTTTCACCAGTTTTGTGGCGCAAAATTCGCCCATCCCTTTCGGCTGGACGTGTGCAATCGGTTGCTGTAAGGCTAATTGTAGAGCGCGAGCGTGAAATAAACCAATTTAGTGCAGAGGCAAATTATAGAGTAAATGCTTTTTTTATATCAAAAGATATTAATGGCAAACAGATTGATTTAAAAGCCGAATTACAGCAACGTTTTGCAACCAAAGCTGAGGCACAAGCATTTTTGGAAAAATGTAAGGAGGCGCAATTTAGCGTTGACAGTATCGTTACCAAACCGGCAAAAAAATCTCCCGCTCCACCTTTTACAACTTCTACTTTGCAACAAGAAGCCGCTAGAAAACTAGGCTTTTCGGTTTCACAAACCATGCAAGTAGCTCAACGACTGTATGAAGCCGGAAAAATAACCTACATGCGTACCGACTCGGTAAATCTATCCGATTTAGCTTTGGGAACTTCAAAAGCGGAAATTATTAGTATGGCGGGTGAAAGATACGTTCAGATTCGTAAGTTTACTACCAAAAGCAAAGGCGCACAGGAAGCCCACGAGGCCATCCGCCCAACTTACATGAATACGCATAAAACAGATGGAACCTCGCAAGAAAAACGGTTGTATGAACTGATTTGGAAACGGACTATTGCTTCGCAAATGGCTGATGCCGAATTAGAAAAGACATCTATTTACATAAGCGTTTCGGGTGTGAAGAATCAATTTGTAGCTTCGGGAGAAGTGATTGTATTTGATGGATTTTTAAAAGTATATCTTGAATCGACTGATGATGAGACCGATGCAGAAAACGATTCGTTATTGCCAGCAATGAAAAATGGAGAACTTCTTTTGGCAAATGAAATTGTGGCACAAGAACGTTTTAGTCAAAAACCACCGCGCTATGCCGAAGCAAGTTTGGTAAGAAAATTAGAAGAGCTCGGCATTGGTCGCCCGTCCACTTATGCGCCAACCATTTCTACCATTCAAAATAGATTGTATGTAGAGAAAGGGGATCGCGAACCCGAAAAACGCAATTTCAACGTGCTAACATTAAAAGCAGGTAAAATAGCTGATGAAATTAAAACCGAAAATACGGGAGCTGAGAAATCAAAACTATTTCCGACAGATATTGGTTTGGTTGTTACCGATTTCTTAACTGAGTATTTTCCCGATGTGTTGAACTATAATTTTACTGCCGATGTAGAAAAAGAATTTGACAACATTGCGGATGGTGAAATAAAATGGACTGAATCAATTGATAAATTTTACAAGAAGTTTCATCCGATTGTAGAGGATACGCTCAAAAATTCTGAACGCCAAGTGGGTGAGCGAATTCTGGGTGTTGACCCCAAAAGTGGTCGTCAGCTTTCGGTAAAAATTGGAAAATACGGTCCTCTGGCACAGATTGGAACTGTAGAAGAAGAAGAAAAACCATCGTTTGCCTCTTTACGTCGCGACCAGTCCATCGAAAGTATCAGTTTTGAAGAAGCTTTGGAGTTGTTCAAATTACCACGTGAGGCTGGCGAGTTTGAAGGAAAAGTAATGACAGTAGCCATTGGGCGTTTTGGACCATACATTCGCCACGATGGTGCTTTCTATTCACTTCCAAAAACGGATGATCCGATGGATGTAAGCACAGAGCGCGCCATAGAAATTATAGAAGAAAAACGTGAGGTTGAAAAAAACAGGGTCATTCAAATTTTGGGTAACGACGGAGAAATTCAAGTTCTCAACGGACGCTTTGGACCTTATTTTACGCGTGATAAAGTGAATTACAAGATTCCAAAAACAACAGACCCAACTACACTTACACTCGAAAACTGCTTGGAACTTATTGCTGCACAGCCCGATGCCGCCACAAAAAAGAAACCTTTTGGAAAGAAATCGGCAGCTACAACCAAAGTTGCAGCTACTAAAACATCTGCTACAAAAACAGCTGCGAAACCAAAAGCAAAGGCAAAACCGAAAGTAACTGCAAAGAAAAAATAATGATATAATTTTGAACCTCAATTGAAATTTAATAGCAATTCTTTAGTTACTAACTAATCATTAACTACTTAAAATGAAAAAGCTACTTGTTATTTACATCTTGATTCAATCAACCTTTTGTGTTTTTTCACAAAATCTATTCACGTTAAAACAAGGTGAGTCATCGCTTATTTATTCATTGCCAAAAACAAAATTTTGCATTGAAGTACAAACAGAAAAAGTAACACAAAAGCCGGGTGTATTTTTCAAGTACTCTGAACGTTATCTGGCTACTAACAAGATAATTACCGAAAGAAAGACAACTTATAGACTAAAAAATATTCAAGTAAAAACAGAAGCTATCCCAGATTTAAAACGGACTTACAGCTTTATTCCAACAAAGAAATCGGAAGCGAATCACATTTCAGTTAATTCAAAAGGAATTCTTTGTGGCGTGAATATGACAACGCAACCAGAGGCTAAATTGATTAATGAAATTTCAGTGGGTTATACTGAAGATTCAGACCCTTCTACCATACTCCCGTTAGGCGAAGAATTTATGATGGCAGGCTCAGAAGCCAAATTGGCCGAAGGAGCCGCAAAACAAATATATCGAATTCGTGAAAGCAGATTGGGATTACTTACCGCAGATGTAGAAAAACTACCAGCAGATGGTGCTTCATTTAAATCGATGTTAGATGGATTGAATAATATGGAAAAACAATTAACTGAACTTTTTATTGGTACAACAATCACAGAAACCCAAACCCAACTAGTACATTTAACTCCTGATGCTCCAATAGAAAAAGAAGTATTGTTCAGATTATCGGCATTATTAGGTATTGTATCTACCGATGATTTAAGTGGTAAACCTTTTTACATAACTATTAAACCAGCAACAGTCAATTATGTAGCAGCTAGTCCAAAAGCAAAGCATGAACCAGTTGAAATTTATACAATTTTACCCTCTGCCACTCAAGTAAGCATTGGCGATGGCGTAAATACCTTTTATAATAACCAATTTTATGTTCCTCAGTTTGGCGAAATAATTCCTCTTTCGCAAAACTTATTGACAAAAACCAAGGTCATTATTCGAGTGGACCAAGAAACAGGTAGATTGTTGGGGGTGGAATAATTAAGACTTTCAAAGTAAACAAAAAACACTGAATGATTGATACATTCAGTGTTTTTTGTGTCCAAAAGAATGTAAGTTCAACCCTAATGATTGTCGATTATTTTTTTTTCAACAAATCACGAATCTCAGTCAATAATAATTCTTCATTACTAGGATTTGCTTCAGCAACTGGAATTTCTTGTTTTTTCGACCCAAATTTATTAATCGATTTTATGACCATAAAAATAACAAATGCTACAATAATAAAATCGAAAGTAACTTGCAAAAAGCTACCATAATTTAGGGTTACTGCCGCTATGCTACCTCCATCAATCACTTCGGCAGCCTTCATTTCCCATTTCAAATCGGTAAAATTTACGCCTCCTAGCAACAATCCAATTGGAGGCATAATAACATCTGCTACTAGTGAAGAAATTATTTTTCCAAAAGCTCCACCAATGATTACGGCAACTGCTAAATCAATTACATTGCCACGCACTGCAAAATCTCTAAACTCTTTTAGTAAGCTCATAATGTATTTATTTATAGTTTAAATTTCGAAAATAAAAAAAGATTTGAAACACTACTAATCAAACGCTTATAGTTTCGTATTGTTTTTTTTTCAAGCAGTTTATTAGCACTAAATAAACATTAAAAAAACCGCTTCGAAAACAATCGAAGCGGCATTAAATATTATCTATTTATTAGATTTTAGATACTATCGATAGCATTCAAATCCTCAAAAGCAATTTTCAAACGAGCGATAAGTGATTCTTCCCCTTTACGTAACCAAACGCGTGGGTCATAGAATTTCTTGTTAGGTTTTTCGGCACCATCTGGGTTACCAATTTGACCTTGAAGATAAGGACGATTTGCAGCTTCGAACGAACGAATACCATCCCAATATGCCCATTGTGTATCAGTATCAATGTTCATTTTGATAACACCGTAGCTGATAGCTTCACGAATTTCTTCGTGTGATGAACCTGAACCACCGTGGAAAACAAAATTTACAGGATGAGCATCTGTTGAACCAATTTTTGCTTTGATAAATTCTTGAGAATTTTTCAAGATTTTTGGAGTCAATTTCACATTTCCTGGTTTGTAAACACCGTGTACATTACCAAAAGAAGCAGCAACTGTAAAGTTAGGAGAAATTTTGCTCAAAGCAGCATATACTTTGTAAACATCTTCTGGTTGAGTATAAAGCAAGCTATTGTCAACATCGCTGTTGTCAACACCATCTTCTTCACCACCAGTAATTCCCAATTCCATTTCCAAGGTCATACCCATTTTGCTCATACGAGTTAGGTATTTTTCGCAAATTTCGATATTTTCATCCAATGGTTCTTCAGAAAGATCCAACATGTGTGAACTGAAAAGTGGTTTTCCTGTTTCAGCAAAATTCTTTTCGCTTGCATCTAACAAACCGTCAATCCAAGGAAGTAATTTTTTTGCAGCGTGATCGGTATGAAGTATCACACGTACACCATAAGCTTCAGCCAAAGTATGAATGTGCTTTGCACCAGCTACAGCGCCAAGAATAGCAGCTTGTTGTCCGTCTAATTTTAAACCCTTACCAGCATTAAAAGCTGCTCCACCGTTAGAAAACTGAATCATTACTGGTGAGTTAGCATTTTTTGCGGCCTCTAATACTGCATTAACAGTAGAAGACCCAACTACGTTTACAGCCGGAATAGCAAAAGCATTCTCTTTAGCTACTTTAAAGATGAATTGTAAGTCTTCGCCAGTTACAACACCTGGTTTTACTACATCTGAAATTTTACCCATAATTCAATGATTAAATTGTTTATTATAATTTGAAAATTTATTTTTTTGTACAGCCTGTTTATAACAAATTAGCCTTTAAAAAGTTATGTAAGAGTAACTATAATGTTTAGAAAAACTAGTTAATTCAAAAAGGTTGTAAGTAAATTAAAAAGGTCGAACATCTACATGTACGACCTTTTTTTGTTGGCGTTGAGGCAAAACAACCTAACTCCATATCCTATTAACAGTCAATAGCATGAAATTTTTCGCAATCTTAATTTTTTGCAAATTAATTCCATTTTATTTCAGTCTTTTTGACTACCTTTGGTTCGCTTTGTCATACAATTATTCTGAGCACAAAAGTAGGTCTTATTTTTGAGATTACCAAATTAAAAATTCGCTTTTTAAAATTAAAGATGCATCTATGCTTTATCCTATTAAGCACTAAATATCAATATATTATGTTTGATTAAGAACTGCTTATTATCAATTTATCTGTAATTTTTCTCTTTAGCAGCAAAAGTAAATGGTTAAGTCGATGGTATTATCTTATACTCTAAAATAGTCTGAGTTTTTTACACTGCCAATTTTATTTTGTACTAACGTTTGGAAGGAGCTTTATTCCTTGCATTTTTCGGTGGGCGTTGAGGGGATGGAAGTATGACATTCCGATATATCGGAATTCGAACCCCCGACCCTTCCGATAAAATCGGAATGCTCTGAACCAGCTGAGCTAAACTTTCCGGCTTTTTTGCGATTTAATATATAGTTCTGCTTGGTAAGCATCTGATTTTGATAGGTATTCTTTCTCATAGACTAAAACCCAAGGGATACCTCTTTTGGTAAAAGTACTCCGCCCTGTATTATGTCTTTTTATCCTATCGGCAAGATTTTGCGTAGAACCCACATAATACTGATTGCATTTTTCGGAAAATAA
>JAIFKQ010000130.1 GCA_020049515.1 Paludibacter sp.
AATTTCTTCAAGATTGTTCAGGTTGTTTTTAAGTTGGATAGATCGCTTGCAGTCATGAATTGTTAATTTCATAATGCCATCCTCCATCACCTTTGCATGATAACATGACATACTTCTATGACTCTCGGGAAGTAAAAATTTCTTTGTATTGTAGGTTTGGTTTTCCATTTATCAAAACGTTTTTAATGAGCATTAAAATTACAGTGTTCTCAAATCAATTTGATTACAGAAGTACTACATTAGCATTAATAAAATTATTTGCATACAGCCCGAAATCAAATTTTATTTATTTTTTAATATGATTTTAATCCAATTTATCAAAGATTATTCTCACCTTTGTATGAAAAACAAATTTAATGTATTGGTACGAAGAAGAAATAAAACAACTTGAAAGCAAACTCATTCAGCCTAAAGGAGATAAATTGCGGGTTGTATTTTATGGTAGCTCATCTATTCGACTGTGGAGCACACTAGAAGTTGATTTTCCTCAATATGAGGTAGTGAACCTCGCATTTGGAGGCTCTACATTGGCTGCTTGTTGTTGGTATTTCAAACGTGTTATTCCACTTTGGAAACCGGATATTTTCGTTTTATACGCCGGCGATAATGATTTGGGAGATGGTCGGCATCCCGAAGAGGTTTTTTTAAACTTCACGAATATAATGGCACTTATCGAAGAGCATTGTGGCCACATACCAGTGGCATTTATATCGGTAAAGCAGTCTATTGCGAGGCTAAACTTATATAATACAATTTCGTTTACCAATAAAATTATTCGGGAAGAGATAGAGTTGAAATACCCATTTTGTACTTACGTGGATATTATTGAAGCAATGAAATTGGGAGGAGCCATTAATAAGGCCTTGTTAGAAACCGACGGTTTGCACTTAAGCTCCAAAGGGTACAAGGTATGGAGAAAAGAATTAAATAAACAATTTTTCGACAATTGCAATACTAAAAGATAAAAATATTTCAGCACTGATGAATCGTGAGTATCACAAGTGGTTTAGTCCAAATTTAAGACGCAACATGGAGTTGTTGGTTTACGGTCATGCAGGAGCAAAAGTTTTATTGTTTCCTACCCGAACTGCGCGTTTTTACGATTATGAAAACTGGAAAGTTATTGAATCGCTTCAATACCAAATAGACCAGGGATGGCTGCAAGTATTTGCAGTTGATAGCATCGATCAGGAAAGTTTCTATTGCTTTTGGGCACACCCTCAAGGGCGAATTCATCGACACATAGAATATGAAAAATACATTTTGGATGAAGTGATTCCTTTTGCTAATGCTATCAATACCAATCCTTTTCTTATGTCGGTAGGTTGCAGTATGGGTGCGTATCACGCCATAAATATCGCTTTTCGCAATCCACATTTGTTTGGTAAAGTGGTGGCTTTAAGTGGCAGGTATGATATAACACTGAATTTAGGCATGTTCTACGATTTGATGGATGGCTATTATTCTGACTGTGTGTATCACAATTCGCCAAGCCATTTTATGCCAAATATGCCCGAAGGTGACCAGCTAAATCATATCCGTAACCTACAAATAACCATTGTTTGTGGCAAAGAAGATGTTTTCATTCAAAACAACAGAGATTTAAGTAACTGTCTGGCTAATAAGGGCATTAATCATAATTTTTATGAATGGGAAGGCCTTGCTCACAAAGCTAAGTATTGGAAACAGATGTTACCCATGTATTTATAATAGCTTTGCATTTTAGACAGTATTATAATTATGCTTTACTAAATTAAAGATTTAACCACAATCCCAAAAGTCGAAATTTTCGATAGGCACTATAGAAAATTATAACCAAAGATAAAAAGGTTCTACCACCATTCGTGTGCTTTTATATTTTAAATTCTGGCTACTTTATCCTAAAAAAGACAACCATCCCAGCTATTCCCGAAATATCGGAACAAGCTGGGATGGTTGTCTTTTTCTACAAGTTTTATTTTAGTAAAGTTGAAATATTTAAGACTTTATGTTGGTTTTATTTTTTATTTCTTTCCAAAGCATTTTATAGGCATCGGCGGCCTTAGAATTGGGAATAAAATCAGCCAGCGGTTTTCTGTGAATACCCATTTTTTCAATATCTGCCATAAAAGGAATAGCAGATGAACATAGATTGTTCATTTTTGCAGTCAACTCGCTCATCATGGTCTGATGAAGTGATTTACGTACTTCCATCATCGAAAAAAATGGAATAATAGCACTTGTATCTAGGTCATCTTCTTTAAAAAACTGAATTATCTGTTCGTAAGTTCGCAAGCAAAGGGGAGTTGGCACAGTAGGAATAAGAATATAATCGCAAGCATGGAATATATTTTCAGCCAAAATTGAAATCCCTGGCGGACAATCCAAAAAAACAATATCATAATCGTTTTTAAGTTCTTTCAATGCGTCTTTGACTCTTTTTTTCGATTTTTTTACCTGATTTAGCATCGAATCAATATGGCGGTACGAGAAATCTGAAGGAATGATATCGAGCTTATAATATTCAGTATCAGCAATAATATCTCGAAGTTCCGTTTTTCCAGAGATAATTTTTTTCAGACTGGCATCATTTCCATTTTCTTTGTCATAGTAAAATGATGAAGAGCCCTGTGGGTCAAGATCCCACAGGAGTGTTTTATTTCCATCGAGGCTCGATAGGTACGAAAGGTTCACTGATGCTGCAGTTTTGCCTACACCGCCTTTAATATTGTAAATTCCGAATACTTTCATTTTGTTTCTTCGGGTTTCTCTGCTTTCTGCTTTTTATCTTTTTTATCTTTTTTCTCTGCTTTCTCTTTTTTCTCAGGCTTGTTTTTCAATGTTTTTTTTGCGCCAAGAACTAAATCCCACATAATCTCTTTTTCTTGATTCAGTTCAGCCTTCAAATTCCTCAATTTCTCTTTATAATAAACAATTTCGTCTTTTATTTCTTCAATTTTTTGAACCGATTCCTCCAACTGATTGATGGCAGTTGTATCAGGGTTAATTTCCGTTGAAATTTCTTCAGTCTCTTTTACTCCGTTAACTACTTCAACTTCTGTTTCAATGCTGTTTTTGATGTTTTTCTTTTTCATTATATAGTTTTTTAGTGATAGCTTTCTTTCTGGTAGAGGGAATTTTCTGGAGTATCCGATAAACTTTATGCTGATTATTGGCTGATTATTCTCATAAGTACAAGGCTAAAATCTCGACGATTAGTGTGAGGTCTATTATTGCAATGCTTTCGGGGAATTTTCGATTTTTTTTACAGTGCAAATTTGTGACAATCGGCATAATGAGTCTATTGGACATAAATTGTCATGATTCACAAATGTAAATACATTTTGCTAGCTATCAAATGAATCAGTTGTATATTCTGTTTTAGAGCTAAAAAATAGGGTATCATGTTTCATTTGTGTTACAGTTTAAGAAAAATTATTTTTTTGAAAAAACGCACATTCCGGTAAATGCATCTTCATACATAAATATTCCCCTTAAAACATTTTTTGGTATAGAAATTTGTAAGTCACAAAAAACCTATTGTATTAGTATTCTATTTGAGATAAATATTTTTTATAAGAAATTTAAATATAGGTATCAATGTCGTTTATATAAACATTTACAATCAAATAAGGGAGGATTAATAGGGAGCTATGATTCTACTATGGGTTATGAAAGAGAAAACTTTTCGTTTTCCCTTAGTAGAAATTTTTTTTACATCAATGCCCTTATTCCTTTATTAATTTGAATAAATACTTAGAAATTTAATGACATAATATATTATCTAAACAGCATATATACAGACATTTAAGATTATTTCTGAGTGTTTATTGAGGCTATTTATCACATTGTTTTCATTCCGTATTTAACTGTAAAAAGCTGTTTTTATAAACAGCTTTTTACTTGTTGAGGATTGGTATTTATTTTGATTAGAAGAATCGTTATTTTTCTTTTTTGTAGCTGTAAATTGTTTCGCCCAATGCATTTATAAAGGTTATCATTAAACTACTATTTGAAACCGAACAGAGTGCAAAACCAGATTTGTCGCTGCAAAATACTGTGCCTGTCACGGCTTTTACTGGTCGTGCTCCCGAGGCCGAACTGTTTACAATGTAATTTACTGGCGAATCTTTTTGCTTGATATGTTGAAAGTTATGAATGTGTCCACACACATAAAAATCTACTTTGTTTTTCCTCAAAATGGGGTCAAGGCGTGCCTGCATATCTAGGCGTTCACTTTCATCTTTGGTAGTGTAGGTGAAAATGGGATGATGTCCAATAACCACTTTCCAAGTTTCTTTTGAATTGACAAGCACACTGTCAATGTATTGCAGCTGAGCTTTGTAGTCCTGTTTGCAAGCATCGGGATAGTTGATGCTATCATTGCGGTATTTGTCAATCATGGGTGCTGTATCCACAAAAATCAATCGAATTGAGGTTTGTTTATCTACCTTTTTTACCATGGTATAATAGCGCGATGGCATTACCCAACGGCGACTAATTTTGGAATAATCTACCACGGCTTGCGTATTTCCTCTGTACTCGTGATTTCCACATATTGGGTACCAATCGAGCATCAATGATGGATTGGAATAAATAAGTTCGTAGTTTGTCATCCAGAGTGGGTCGTTTACACTTGCCACGCCATTAAAGTGGTGAATGTCGCCCGCAGCAGCCACAAATTCGATGTCGGCTTTATCGGCCCAATCGCCCATGGCTGTTGCAATTGGTTTTTGATCCCAATAGCCGTTACGACCTAAATCATTGGCTATCATAAAATTATAACCGCTTAAATCAAGTGGCGGTTTTTGATCTGCTTGGTTTTGCCCCCATATATTGAGTGGAAAATGGAGCAAAATAATTGCTGCAACAATAAATAGTTGGTTCAGTTTAGTTGTTTTCATTTTTTCATTTTTCATTTTTAATTTATACAATAAAAAGCAATAAGAAGATTTATCTCTTCTTATTGCTTTCTAAAATAGTTTGTTCTAATTGAATATTATAGTCCAAAAGCTCCAAAGTACACGGCTGGAGCAGGCGATTTGTATTCTACACCATTGATAGTAAGACCTGTGCTTGCAAAATGACGCGTAAAATCGGTTTTGCCACCCGTTAAAGCTGGTGAACTTGCTCCCAAACGGAAATTCCAATCTGAATTGTAAACCTGAGGTATATTACCACTTTTTGTCGTTCCGGCGTTTATATCAACATTCGATTGTATAGTAAAGTTTACGAACAATGGATTTTTATCTCCAGCTGTGGCGCTTACTTTATCATTTGACCCCACTAACTGACCTTTGGCAGCATCAGCCATATATTGCGTAGCACCAATAGCGGTAGAAGCAAAAAAGTAATTAGGTGTCATTATTGAACGAGCATCCATTACGTTTGTAGCATCTTGCTTTACACCCCAACGGCAATCGGCAATCATGTTATTGTAAAGTTCGGCATAAATATTATATTCTAACCAAATAGAACCTCCTTTTACTTTCGGACGACGCCAGCCACAGTTTACAAGCGAATTGTTATATACATACAAGTGAGATTGTGGATCTAAAGCTCCGTTGTTCGACAATTTGAAACCATTAGAGTTGGCATCATAAATAAGGTTGTAGCAAATATCAGCACTACATCCCGATTTGTAATTAATAGCTTCTCCACCATCAAATCCACTGGCAATGAACTTATTATTCATTACAATTGATTTACCTCCAGTGATATATATTTGGTCTTCGGCATTGTTGTGGAATGTGCAATTTTGTATTACAAACTGACCAGCAGTGTTACAGAAGTGGAAAGCAGGAACTCCCTCGCCTGTTTCGGTCTTGAACAATGCGTTTTGGAACGATGCTGATTGCTCAGTAGTTTGTGCGCCACAGTATTCAATAGTAACATTATCAAGTACTACTTCTTTTGAGTCGTAACCGCAAATAATACCACCCCAATAGCGCGCAAAACGTTTGGCTTCGGTTCTGTATTGTTCAGCTACCGTAAATTTAATAGGATTTTCAGCAGTTCCGTAGCAATACATATTGCCTAAAACAATAATTTCTGGACGAACGGTGGTATCGTTCATTGTTACTGTTACACCAGGCTCGATAAAAAGCGATTTTCCTAAAGGAATAATTACGTGGTTGGTAATGGTAGTATCGTTTTTCCAAACAATCGAACCTTCAGGATATACTTTCCCTAATTCTTCTTCTTTTGGGTCACACGAACTAAATGCCACTAACAATACAAGAGCAGCAAAAATTGAATTGAATTTCTGAAATTTTGTTTTCATTTTGTTTTTATTTAATTGATTTTCATTTAATTGATTTTCATTTAATTATTTCGTTCATTTCTAGTTATACCTATAGTTTGTATCGCACACCTATCAAAAACGATTGTTTGTAATATTCTTTTCGTATCAAAGTTTCACCGCTCTCGGCAGATTGAAACTCAAACTTATTGTTATAGGTATTATATGATTTTAGAAACTCGATTTTTGGCGTATTCAGCAAGTTGTAAGCTTTTGCAAAAATAGACCATCCTTTTTTAAAAGTCTTTTCGATGGATGCGTCCATTTGCACAGCGCCTTTTTCCCAATAATCTGAATTATAATATCGGGAAGCAATTATAATTTTATCGCCAGTGTACGAGGCCGATAATTGAGCATCCCATCCATGATTTACATCTTTGAAAAGTAGCGAAATATTTCCTACATGCGCAGCTTGACCCACTAGCGGGCGTGTTTGGTCTTTTGTTAATGTTTTCGTGTTGCCTTGTTCGTCTTTGGCATAGTAAACTTTGGGAGTAGTAATTTCGGAATGCGTAAAGGTGTAATTGGCTTTTATTCCAAATATGCGAATGTATTTTATGAGGTCAATTTCTAATCCAAGGTTTTTAGCATTTCCCAAATTTTGAAGTCCATAGCCAGATTGTCTTTGGTTGACCGAAAAATAGGCAAACTCTATGGGGTCATTGATGTTTTTGAAGAAAGCTCCAATCAGTATTTGGTCCAATGGCTTAGGAAAATACTCCCAACGGAGATCCAAATTATCAATCTCTGAGCGTTTTAGATTTTTGTTTCCATACTCGGTATATTCCTCTTCCTGAATTTGATAAGGTACAATTTCGAAGTACCCAGGACGATTTATTGATTTGTAGTAACTTGCGCGCCAGTTTGTTTTTTCGCGTGGTGAGTATTTTAGCTGCAAGTTGGGTAGTAGGTCATAATACTGTTGTCCACCATTGGGCGACTCTCCGGCATTAGGATAAAACATTTTGTAACCCTGATTGATATACTCGGTGCGCAAACCCAATATAAGTTCTGCTTTTTTGCGTTCAAATCTTCCTTGTACATATCCCGCACCCATCATTTCGGTGGCGCTATAAGTGAGTGGCCCTACACTGCCTTTGGGAGTATAAACTGTCCAGTTTATTTGGTCTATAGTTTCGAAACTTTGGTTGGTGTCAATTGGCTTTAGCTTGTAATTGACATAATGATTTTCGCGATTTTTGTTCCGGAACAGCCCACCAGCTTGTAATTTTATGTTGGTTTTATCAAGCGCTAAATTATACATTGCGTTGGCAATAAATGACCTATCCTCATCCGAGTTGTGCTCCCAACGACGGTCGGAACCATCACCATCTATCACCATGTCATTCACAAAGTTTTGTTGTAGATTATCTAGGTTTACAAACGCTTGATCTGGACGTTGTAAGCCAGCTTTGGAATATATTGCCGTCCAATTTAGATTTAGTTTTTCGCCAAATTTATGATCACCTTGAAGTGTTGACGCAAAAATCTGTTGGTTGGTAGTCCGCATGCGGGTTTGGTATGCTAAATCGAGATTTCCTTTTTCGGGTTCGTAAAACAATTTGAAATTGGTAGAGTTGGACTGCCGCACCTGTTTGTTATTATTGGCAACAAGAAAATTATACCATTCAAGCTTGTGTTTTTTTGAGAAAATATAATCTAGCTTGGCGTGAATGCCGTATTGAAGTTGGTTTTCGGAATAGATTCTTTCCTTTATTGAAGTAACGCGTAAAGTGCTTTCAGTTTGCACCATTTCATCTTCAAAAAAGATACTGTTTGTTCCCTTGTTATTGTTTTGATAATTAGCTGCCACTATAAAACCGAGTTTATTGCCCAGCACTCTATTTCCGAGAGAAAACCCTGCAATTACGTTGGGCAAAGGCTGAATATTTAAGGGTGCGTTCATAGCATTCCCAAAATCCGACATGGTGGCAACATACGTATTTCCAAACTGCTCGTAGGGAGCTGTTTTTATTAATTTCGCATTGTGTAGAGAGGAAAATTCACGGTCGAAAAAAAGTGAGCTGTAACCGGTTGCCACGTTGGCTCTAACGGTTAGCCGCGAAGGTGCGTCTTTCATAACCATGTTTACGGCTCCACCGGTGGCATCGCCTTCCATGTCGGCGCTACGAGTTTTGCTCACTTCCAGGCGGTCGAGCAATTCGCTGGGGAAAATATTAAGAGGAACGAAGCGTTGTTTATTATTGGGACTCGAAATTTTCACTCCATTTACAAGCGTAATATTGTAGCGCTTGTCCATGCCACGCAACACTGCATATTCGGCCTCTCCCGAACTATTCCGCTCAAGCGTTACACCCGAAACTCGTCCAAGTACATTGGCAACGGTAAGATCGGGCGAAATTTCGATGGCCCGGGCGCCTACAATATTCAATACATTGGATGATAAACGTTCCAAAGCCCGAACTCCTACATCGGTGGTTTTATTGGAGGCAATTACCACCACGTCATTCAACTCGTTTTCGAACGAAACAAGATTCAATGCTATTTTTTGAACCCCATTGGAAGGTACGCTTATCTCCTTTTGGAGTGTTTGGTAACTTATAAAACTGCACACTAAAGTTGCATTGCCAGCTTTTGCATTTTTCAATACAAAGCTTCCGTCTAATCCCGAAGTTGTTCCGATTGATTTGTCGTTTTTTAGAAATACATTGGCTCCGATAAGTAATTCTCCAGTTTCTGAATCACGCACAATTCCCTCTATATCTATAGAATTTACTGTGCCAATGAAAAAAATGAAAGTGGTAATAAGAAGGAATCGAATCATTACAAAAGCTTATTGTTTAAACTTGTACAAAAGTAGCTGTGATATGTTTCATTTGTAAATCATGTATGTTACATACGGTGTTTTATGTGTTACAAATTCATGAAGTTTAGTCGCAATGTTTTAACGGTTAGAGCATTCTTTTTCTTTTTTTGAACAATTCATAGTTGGCTTTGTTAATTTTTCGAGGCGTATTAATCATGTCTTATTTTTATTATTTCCGATACCAATATAATAAACTCCAACAAAATGAAAGGAATACTTATTTGTCCAACCTGTGGACAGCAAACGCTAAAAGTAAAAGAGGAAGCCGTAAAAGGTCAACTGCTAGGGCCAACTAATTTGACCTGTGAGAAAGGAAAGTGGCAAGTGTGTGTAAACGATAACTGCGATACAGTTTATATTAAAAACAAGACCGTTATTCGAAAAGATGAATTAAAATCGGCCGTGTTTTTTAAAGATAAAACTGATGATGCCTTGATTTGTTATTGCTATAAAATCTCTAAAGGCGAAATAAAATTAGCCGTAGAGCATGGGTGCCAAACAACAGGTGAAGTGTATAAGTATTTGAATAAAAGCAAGAAGGGAAGTTGCTCATCAAATAATCCACTGGGAAAAAGTTGTTCAAATGTATTTAAACACACACTTAATTTGCTGTTAAAAGATAAGGTGCTTTAAATAGGCTAAAGTTTTTTGTTAATGCGCTTCGGAGGTTGTAATTTGGTTAAAGTGCTTCTGTATTATATTGGCCTATGAAATTTCATGTATTGTTAAATCTGAAGTTTAAGGTAGCTTCTTGTCATCCGCCAGTGAATAATATTCTTATTACATCAGTTTTAGCTTTTTCTGCCGTATAATTTCATTAATGATTATTTGTGGAAAGTTAATGCCAATCAGATCTATTGATCTATTTCAGCCTACTAATTATAAAAATAACAGACTACACTTAATGCTGTAGTCTGTTATTTTAGTGCTATGCAGTCTCTGTCTGTTTACTTTTTAATAAATTTCAGCACTGTATTATTTCTGTTAGAAATTATTCTAGCAGAATAAATACCACTTGATAAATACGATAAATCCAGGCTTTTAGAACCTGTTATGATTGTGTTTTTTACCATTGCGCCCTGGATATTATAAATTTCAATTTTAGATTCTTCCTCGTTTTCTAGTTGAAAAAAAGCCTCTTTTTCTACGGGGGTTGGGTATAGTTTTGAAGTATTCTTTTGGTTAGAAATAGGTTCAGTAGCTGTAACTATATTTCTAACATCAGCTACGTAATTTGCAATTTTATTTGTTCCTTTTAATCCATAAACATATACGCTGCACTTGGTATTTGTTGCTTGTGCAATTCCATCTTCGTCAGGAGATGATTGTCCAAAATCATTGTCGTTGCAAAGTGCTATGGTACTATCATTTATAATGGCTATTCCTTCACACTTATCAAGTGCATCTGGCCATTGATTGGCTCTAAGGTCTAAGAACAATTTCTTGTTAACGGGTATAATACCAACACCAGCTAGTCCGGCTGCATCTTTTAGTTGCTCTACCGTTTTGCCTCCATATAGAGCAGAAGTAATAGGTGAAGCATGTTCAATGCTTATTTTGTATATGTTTCGTTGAATATTTGCACCAGCTACACCTTGCTCAATGACCAGAAAAGTAGTGTCATTTATTGCCGTTAAATCTCCAATTTTCCAGTCTTTGGCTTTAATTTCATCTGCGCCTACGGTAAATTTTCCAGGGTTTAGGTAAGCGTACATTTTTTGGTCTCCACTTACAGGGTCTATCTCTAGTAAACGATGTACATAAGATTTTTCGCCATCAGTTTTGTTTGGGTTAAGCATAGGGCTTTGAATCATTGCATACACTTTTCCATTGGGAGTAATGGTTACTCCTTCGAAACCACGATTTTTTTTTCGGGTCTTGAATACGGGGTCAATGGCTACATCTTGCAGCTCCGCACCAGCCAAATTGGCATAAGGCGAATAGCGATTAATTACTTTTCCGTTAGCATCTATATTCCAAATAGTAGGGCCGCCTTCTTCACAAATCCAAAAATCATTGTTACTTCCGATGGCTATTCCTTCACTGTCTATTCCCCAGATGTCCTTGTTTAATGTTACGCCAATTTCGTCGCCGCATACTGATGGTATTTCCGACCAAACGGCCTCCGTGGATGTGCTTCCAAAATCGGCTGGATTAAGTATTCCAGTGGTTGCACTTCCATTGGGACGTTTCAAGGTGATGGAATTCAAAATTTGAACCGAATCACCCTTCAGTTTTATTCTGAAAATTTTAGGGCTGTAGTTTGGAAATGGAAAAATTTTGTCGTAACTAGGTGTACATGAAGCATTTTTAGCGTCAATATTCACACCTCTATCTGTAAGTGAATAAAATTCTGTACCCTCCGTACCTGGTATTACGCAAAGACCCGAAAAGCCACCTTCGCGATAATTAATGCCCCCAGCCACACCAATGGCCTGCGAATAATTGTTATCATATACTTGTTTTAGAAGTATTTGTGCTCTTGAAGTACCTAACGAAAGAAAAAGAAAAAGAATGGTTGTTTTGTAAAATGAGTTCATGTTTTTTCTTATTTTTTGTTTAAACAAAAGTAGTTTGTAAATATTACAGAATTAAAACGGACATATTAAAAATCCGTTACAGCTTAATATCAATGAATAGTAATAAAAGGAATAAACAGAATGAAAATGAAACTACTCAGCACTTATATCGATATGTTTTCCTGCTAAAATACTGCTTAGTATTCAAATTTAATTCAGAAAAAGATAATAATTTTTATAATTCTTTTAAAAAAATTACCTTCCGATCAAATATGCTTAATCTACATACTCTCATCTTCCTCCGCAGTAGATATCGAGGGGGGAGTGGGGCTTGAGTGTTTAAAAAAAATCAGACTTACTCTTTCGAATAAGTCTGATTAATTTTAAAAACAACCAACTAATTGGGTGAAAAACGATCTAATTTTTATTTTATAGTCAGTTTCTGGTTGTATGTTGTAAATTTCTTTTTCCATTGAAATTGCATTTTTGCTCAATAACAATTTACCTGTCAAATCTCTTACTTCGATTGAAGTAACACCATTAAAATCAGGTAATTCAACCATCACTTCAGTGCTTGCAGGATTTGGATAGATATTCAAGCCATTAACTGAAGTTGATTTTGGAGTGAAAATGCCTGTAGCATTCCAATATGAACCAGTTGCCAATACTGAACCTGATTTCAAAGTGAAGTTTGGTGCAGTTAAAACAAGTGGATTTTCAACATTTAAAT
>JAIFKQ010000178.1 GCA_020049515.1 Paludibacter sp.
TCATCGGTGTAATTGGTACAACCAACTAAATAAAAACAAAGGAATGGAATGAATATGTGCCTTAGGTAGTACATCGAAATTATTTATTAAAATACAAAAGTACAAAAACTAATTCATTATCAATAGAGCAATAGAGAATGGATTCAAAATCAAACGAGCTTGCTTTCATTAAGAAAACAAGCTCGTTTTAAAATAATTAGGTCAAAATATATTAATGTTCTCTGCCATTATCATCGATGTCTAACACATTTCTGCGGGCATCCACTTTTTTATCATATTCGTCGCGAGAGTAAACTACAATTTTGTCGAAGTCACGTTGACCAGTACCAGCAGGTATCATGTGACCGCAAATAACGTTTTCATTCAAACCTTCCAGCTTGTCAGTTTTACCGTTAATAGCAGCATCGTTCAATACTTTAGTTGTTTCCTGGAACGAAGCAGCCGACATGAAACTGTTGGTTTGAACTGCAGCACGTGTAATACCTTTTAGTATTTGGTTAGAAATAGCAGCGATGGCATCGCGGGTTTCTACTAACTTCATATCACGGCGTTTCAGCATATTGTTTTCATCACGCAATTTACGAGGAGTGAAAATTTGACCCGGTTTCATAGTGCTAGAATCACCAGCATCAAGAATTACTTTTTTACCCCAGATACGGTCATTTTCTTCCATAAACTCGTTCTTGTCAACAATTTGATTTCAAGAAAACGAGAATCACCTTGTTCCAAAATCTCTTCTTCGTTGTTTTTCATTTCGGTAGCTATCAAACCTCGCAATGTTCCGCATTCATCCTCGTTGATAATTACATCTTGCGATACATCCACCAAACGACGAGTCAAATATCCAGCATCAGCAGTTTTCAAAGCTCTGTTGCAATAAAAACATCACACACACTTTTGGCTTTATTATTGTCTGAGTGAACATCAAAATCCCACTTTCCATCGGGGTATGTGGTTAACTGGGTTATTCCCACAGCATGCACACGAATCTAATGTTGTAGTACTTCCGTGTTATTTACAGTTCACAACTTGCTGCACGAAATATATTGGCTGGACATCAAGGCATTATATTCCTAGAAGTTGGCTTGTGTTTGGGATATGCTGCGCCTAGTTGCACGGAATTTGATGCGGGTAGAACACTCAAATAAACATTTAAACCCAAATCTGTTAGCCGCGATGTTAGCAAGCGTTATTCTTTGATTATCTGTTTAATAATGCTTTTTCCCTTTTTGTTTTTTAAACTGATAAAATAAGATCCTCTGTTTAATCTTGTTAAATCAATTTTATTGTCTTTTATTTGGGATGAAAATACAAGGGTGCCAGTCATAGTATATATATCTATTACTTCATTATCTATTGCACCAGACAAACAAATATTATCTTTGGTAGGATTTGGATAAAAGGTTATTAAATTCTCAATGGCTGGAGATACAGAATTAGGCGTTTCGGAACTTTTATTATACATCGTAATAGCTGTCAAGCTTGAAATCCAAATATTGCCTTTAGAATCACTTGCTAACTTTTGGGGAAAAACAGGATCTTTAGAATAACTGTTATACAAAGTCCAAGTATTAAATGAAAATTTCGCCAAATTAAAACCTACAACCCACATACTTGTTCCATCCCATAATAAGTCTTTAATTTCATCAGTAAAAAGAGAGCTGTTCGTATTTGCATTATTATATACCACCCAATTTTTTCCATCATACTTTGATATTCCTTTATCATAGGTTCCTATCCATAAATGCCCATTACCATCTATTTCTATCGCTTTCACATTATTACTTACCAAACCGCTATCAACAGTTAAATAGCTCCAATTTCCATTATTATAAATTGACACGCCAGCCTCGGTTCCGATATAGACATTACCATTTGATGCAATCTTAATAGTGTTCACGCCAGAGCCTTTTAGACCATTCTCAGAAGTATAATTAGTAACAGTTTCTCCATCAATAACTGATACTGCTCCGTTAGTTCCTACCCATATTTTACCTTGTGCATCTGTTTTTAATACATTAACCCAATTATTCAGAAGTCTTTTTGACGTCCTATTCACAGACGTCATATCTAAGGTTGAATATACACCATTGTTTATAACGCCAAAACGAATTGAATCGGTCTTATCTTGAGTAATGGCATGAACGGAACCAACGCTATAGTTAGTAATAAGAGAATCCCATTTTAGGCCATTGAATCGAAATAATTGATGACTTGTTCCGGCATACACATTATCATTTTTATCAACAAATACAGAATAAATATTCACCGTTGACGATGTGAAATCTTTTCTGTCATACTTAATAAACCGTTGCGAATTAGCTAAAAAACTTATTACTAATAAAATAAATGTTAGTTTTATTTTCATTCTATTTAAGTATTTATTTTGTTAAATTATTGAATTAGAATTGATTTTATTACTTTCAAACGACTGACGCTAAACGCAGTAATGTATTACTGGCCACCCTCCTGTACTCCTACACTGGAGTTTAATCGGAGTAGCATGGTGGAATTAGTGAAGCAGATTTTACTATATTCCGCAAGTTGTGCGGCTGCGTGCGCAACTTAACAAAGTGTTCAGAATAATTATCTTAACCTTTTGTTATGATTTATCTATAATAGAATTGACTTATTCAAACTTCAATCCTTTACGCATCTTACAGATATACCCATATTTGTGGTCCCGCCTCCATAAAGCGCATTTAGTCTGTCGTTACTATAGTGAAGATAATAACGGTAATTACTGTTGCTGCTCACATAATAATAACAAACCTCACCAATCCCGGCAAAGCTTCCATTGCCAGTACGATAGCCACTAGGAAGCGCAGTAAAACCGGTTTCATTTGTTGCACTGCTATTCGGACTTTTCCAATGAATGGTATCTGTTTCTCTTAGTTTTCCATATTCAGAATAGGAATCAACTGTTGAGAATAATTCATCTCCACTAGCTACGTGCCAACCAGTAGGAGCCAGGTTTCGGATATCATTAATAGCACTTTCGTTATAAAGTTTACCATATACTTTGCTTATTTCAGGCGTATTTAAATAATCACAATAAGCACCAGTATTCAATTTTGACCAAGAAGCGCTGTCCGCAACGTTTGGTATAGCATCACCATTGCGGTAATGTGACACCTTAAGGTTTTCGGCCATCCATGTTTTGCCTTTGATAGTAAGGGTTTTATAAACATTTCCATCAATATCGCTTACTGTTCCATAAGTAAGTTTTGGATTGAATATGATAATGCTATCCGGTAGTTGAATTTGTGTTTTATCTGATAGATTTTCTTCCTCACAACTAGTTAATATTAAAACTAACCCTAACATTAAAAGAACATTGAGTGTTATAAAATTCTTCCTTTTCATGATAATTATTTTTTTATCAATTAAATGAGTTTATATTAATTAAATGTTTATTCTGCTCAAAAGAAAGAATTAAGAAATACATTTATTGTAATTGTGCTCAACATAAAATGCATAACGAGTCATTCCACTATTTACGCCACTCTGATCAACTATGAAGCTATAATCGGAGCAAAACTTCTTATTTGATTTCATTTTTCCTTGATTTTTAAAATGCAAAGATAGATGAAAAAAATATATACGCAAAAGGTGTTAAAGGGGGAAGGGTGGCGGTATGTACTGTTATATGCCGGCGTTTTTGTTCTGTCTGCACTAGTACCTTACTGGTTTATTATTAAGTTTAATAATCTTTAATTTCGGTGTCAATGTATGAGTTGGGTGCAGTCCGTCGAAACAGTTCTATAAAATAGCCTATTTGTAAAAAGTCTCTCCCTGTTTTATCATTTACTTTATAATCAATTTGATATAGATAACCAACTTGCATCATTGTAGCCTTTGAGGGTTTGTAATTAATTGAAAGTAGCATTCTGTTTCTTTCAAAATAGGTTACTTTGTCGGTAAAAAATATTTCATTACTCGCACTTAGCTGAAAGGGTTTGTATTCATTTTGTTCCTTTCCGAATGGATAAGAAACACCAAGTCTGTATCGAAAACGGTTACGATATCCATTACTAGTAAATCTAAGATCTGTACGATAACGCTGCTCTATTTTTAACCTTTCTATTGATTGAAAAAGAGTAACCTGGGGCCAAAGTCTAAATTCATCATTGTTTTTTGGCAAAACAAAATTTCCGCTTTCTTTATAGGTTTGGTAACTACCAATCCCTACAGTTAGATTTACATTTTTATGAACTTTGTAGTTAATACCACCTTTATATTCGTAATAATGAAAGTGGTTATAGAATTTTAACGAACGCAATTGGGCTTCACCAAATGCACTCCATTTTTCAGTATAGTTGTATTTCAAATTCAGAATGTTCCAACTGCCTAAATCAAAGTTTTGAGCAAAAGTACTGTTAACAGATAAAACAAGAATAATAAGTGATAATACTAGTCTTATAACCTTATTTCTCTGTTTAGTATAATTATGTGTTTGTTTTGTAAGATACATTCAAAATGAGGGTTTGTTAGTTGTGGTGAGGGTTTTTTGTTACCATTCTTACTAACGACCACATAGAATGCCGATTTCTTAGCAATCCCTTTTTAGTCGATAATTTCGTAACTCAATGTTTTTTATTTCATTGATAACTGCTTAGGACAGTCTAAAGTTCCAGTTTTGAGGAGAATTAACGGTCGCAATACCACTACTTTCACCCCGTAAGCTAACATTCAACGGGAAAAACTGCATTTCGGAATAAGCCCCAGTTCCTGTAGCGTAAAGCACACTTACTTTTGCTCGGCGTATGGCTCTTTGCCTACTTCAGAGCAAGAATGAAAGCTCCACTTTCCATTTTGCAAGGCAGAAGATACATCCCTATTTTTATTGGTAGCCTTACTCCCACCCGATTTCAGAGCTTTCGTGGACGAAAGAAACGATGCCCAACAACAAGTACACCTTATTACGCTACGCCCAACAGAGTACAAAAATAAGCACTCAATTAAATGTATTTAAGAGCCTCTTTAACTGTCATTTTTTCGTTGATGTTTCTGTTCTTTGCCAGTTGATTACAAACAGTGATAATGCCATTATCAAGTACATCTTGCCCGTTAAAAATTTCTGCACTCATGCAATCGACGGTGCATGCAAGGATTCCAGCTTCATTCAGAGATTCAAGACTTTTTACGCCTGCATTGTTTTTTCCAATTCCAGCATCATTAAAAAATACAGCTTTCAAATGATGTTTCTGTGCATAATGCCCTGCGCTCATACCGCCGTGTGAACCACACACAACGATATCTCCGGCATTGTTTTCGTTTAAAAAAGTGATACTGTCAGTAACTGTGATGCTCACTCCATCAATTTGGGTTTGAATTTGTTTCTTTAGGTCAACTTTGCTACTGTTTTTTTTCTTTTTATCAACAATAGAGTCAGCATGTAGGTATTTTGGAGACGACGAAGGGAGGTTAATGATACTGCTTATTTTTGCAACGGCTTTTTTTACAGAATCACCGATTTCGATTCCGAGTACTTCTGCTTGTGTATTCGTGTGACTAATGATTCCGCTCTCCCAGGTATCGCGGGCAACACCAATCTCCGCGCTAAAGTTATCAACAGCACAAGCCAGAATACCCTCAGCCTCATAATGCGAAAGACCGCTGATACCTGCCTGATTTTTGCCGATACCCGCGTTGTTCAGAAAAACAGCTTTTACATGACAATTTTTTAGCTTTCGGGCAAAAGTTCCATTGTCGCCGCAATGCGATGCACACACAAGGATTGGACTTGTATTATTGGGGAGCAAATCACCCAAACTATCCAGGAGAATTACAGCTTCGGGTAAATTCATGCAATAAAAATATATGCCCCGGCCCCTAAAAGAGGCGTTAAGAAGGGGGAATAAGACTGATTCTGTAAATTGTTTCTTTTAAAACTTCCCCTTTAGGAGCCACGATAGTTATCGGGTTTAGGAGCCAACTTATGCCAATTGAGCACGCGCAATCATTGCACCCTTTTCATAAGCTTTAATATTTCCTTCAACGAACTTTGCAGGTACGCTTTCCTTCACTATTTCTATCATCTCCTCGTGCGAGTAGCCCCTAAACTCTGCATAGAAAGCAAGCATAACTATATTCATCATTTTGCTGATATCAAAATCCAAACTTTTATTTTCATCCAGATCAATAATAAATGTCTTATTTCCCGATTTCGTTATGAGCTCGGTTTTCGATTCAGGCATATCTTTTTCAAGCCTGGTGTTTACGCTTGAAGTAGATAACTCAAAATTGCTTGAGAAAATAACGCCATCGTCTTTTAAGCAATGCAAATACCGGAGAGTTTCCGTTTGTTCAAAAGATAACAAGTAATCCACATCACCCGCTTTGATAAAGGGCGATAATACCGGCTCGTTTGAATACCGAAAATGACTTTCTACACCGCCACCACGTTGTCCCAACCCAATTACATCCGATATTTTTAACTCATAACCAAGTTTCATATAATACTTGCTCAAAAGGTTACTGAAAAGAAGAATTCCTTGTCCTCCTACACCAGCTATGATAATATTTTTTCCTGTGTCCTGCATTTTTATAATATTATTGCGTCAAACTTACAAGCGGTAGAACATAATCCACAACCTACACAAAGATCCTCGTTAATAACTATCTCCACTTTTCCGTCCTTGCCCTTTTTACTCTCAATAGCTAAACATCCGATATTGATACATTTTCGACATTGCGTACAAAGATCTTGATCAATATGATAGATGTCACTTTTTGGCAATTTAAATTTCGTAACACACGGTTTTTTTACAATAACTATCGAATTTGTTTTGGCATTTACTGCGTTTAGAATTGATTTTTCGAGATTTTCAAATTCATAAGCATCTACGGTTACAATATCTTTTACACCTATCGCTTCGCATACTTTGGCAATATCCAATTTATTTTCAGGCTTGTAATTAAACCCAAACTCACTGGAGGCAATATGCTGTCCACCAGTCATTGCCAAGCAACTATTGTCAACAATAATCACCGTTGATTGACTGTCATTGAAAATCAGATTCATCAGCCCATTGATTCCGGTTGCCCAAAAACCACCATCGCCTATCATAGCCACAAAATTCTCTTTGTGGTCGGTTGCTACATTATATCCATGTGCCAGCGCAATACTCGAACCCATGCATTTTTGGAGCGAATAGGATTCCATGTGTGGAAAGCATCCTATTAAACCACAAGTAACATCGGCAGCCGCCTTGATTTTATTTTTCTTTAGTATTTGTGAAATAAACAGGTGAGAGCATCCAGCACAACTAACAGGCAGACGGAAAGGAATGCCCTCCATAAGGATTCTTTTTGGTGCGTCTGGAACCAGTTTTTCCTCAATAATATCAGGTGTAAAACGCATCATTTCGGGAAATTTTGGGAATAATTCTTTTCCAATAACAGAAATTCCCAAGTCCTTGATATTCTTTTCCATAATATCATGACCATCCTCAATCACATAGAGTTGATCCACGTGTGCAGCCAATTCCCGAATCATATTTTCGGGCAGCGGCATTACCATGCCCAGCTTTAAAATGGAGGCATCGGGCAACACTTCTTTGGTGTAAAAATAAGGAGTGCCTGCTGTAATTATCCCAATCTTTTTACCCCTCAGCTCCAGTCTGTTAATTTCAAAGTCGTTACTGTCAGCAGCCAGGCGCTTTATATGTGCCGGAAAATCATTAAAGCATTTGGTCAATTTGGGATGTTCCGAGCCTTTTGCATTCATCATCATGGTAGTCATGATAACTTTACTGAAACTAACCGAGTATTTTTGCCTGCATTTAACTTTGTAAGTGTCGTTTTCATCTATGGCAACACTACTGGTTGTTTTGCATATTACGGATGTAATTTTAAGTATAACCGGAGTGCTGTATTCTTCGCTTATTTCGAAGGCTTTAATCATCAAATCTTTGGCTTCCTGACTATCACTTGGCTCCAATACCGGGATGTTAAACATGTTGCCATAATGTCGAACATCATTATAATCGTCGCCCGCAATACGCCCTACATCATCGCCAACTACCAATACCAATCCACCGTTAATTTGACTGCCAGCAGCTCCACCCAATGCATCAGCTGCCACATGTAAGCCCACGGTTTTCATTACCGCAAAGCTTCTGTAACCTGCAAATGAAGCTCCAATGGCTACTTCTAAACCCACTTTCTCGTTTGTTGACCATTCACAATAAATATCAGGGTATCGCTGTTGGGTATAATCCATTACTTCTGTGGAAGGTGTACCGGGAAAGCCGGAAGCAACTTTCACGCCTGCTTCAAAGGCACCTCTGGCAACTGCTTCGTTGCCATTCAGCATTTTCATTGTGCTACTCTTACTTTCTTTCTTCATATTAAAACAAAACTCCTCTCAATGTTGCGTATTTTTATCAATTTTCTGATAATTCGGCCAAAATTACTGCTTTTTTGTTGCATACCAAAATCAAATAACAATTTAATGAAAGAAATCGTAACATTGTTGTCATAAAATAACGATGTAAATTGAAAGCATATTTTTGGAATAAGAGGCCTAAAGGGCATATTAGAGGAGTTCAGCATGGCGTTTTGGTGCACGAAAAATCGTACTTCGCAGTTTAGCCGCTTTATTTTAGTTCGGCGTATGCTTTTTGCCTGGATAGTGGCTAAAAGGAAAGTTTCACTTTCAATATTTAATTGAATATGCAAGGCACAGCGCCGTTTTGAAGTTCGGCGAAGGTAAAACCTTCGCCGAACAAAGAGGGACATCGTTACAATAGGCAATGAGTTGAAAGATAAGTTATACGAATAAAAGAGTAGCCTATGTCGAACGGGGATTTGCTTAGCAGATTTTTTCGGAATAATTGTCTATCAATATTTTATCTATCGAGTATAGTATTTTGTCTCCGTTTAAATTGTCAATAATGAGTGTTCTGTATTCTTTGTATAAATCTAAAATCTTCTTTTGTGTTTCGCTGTTAAGTAATCTTAAATCAAGCATCATTCCTTTATTTAAATCATTTGGCTCAAATTTTTGAAGGCCATTTCCATACTGACGGCTATTATCATCAAGTATTTGTTTGGCTGTGTCAGTCAATAAATAGGCAAAAAGCAAGTCAATGTCAATTTCTACAAATAAGTTTGTTTGCTTAGGGTAAATACAATGATATGAGGTTAAATTAGAAATATTTGCTTCGTTTCTTATAAAACGTAACCCAGATCTATTAAAAACAGAAACCCAAATTGGTGCTGGTTGTCTGTTTTCTAATGAATACCAAGGTGACCTATTTGCTGTCAAAAATCTTTTATTTACATTTTCTGTCTCTCCTTTTTGAATATAAGATAAAACGTTATTGCAATTTGATTTTTGTGCATTAAATAAAAAAACAGATTTGTCGTTTATCTTTAAATTTTCAAAGTCTTGATGGGTAAAAAATGAAGTTTTAGCATCCTTAGCACTACAAATGCAAGGAAGTAAGTATTGTTCTTCGATTGAATATGATTTTGCTTTTGAAATATTAAAGGTAAAATACTCATTTGAACCTGTCGCAATACCACGTACTACCTTTGCATAGGTTGAGAAAGGCACAAGATTTTTAAATTTTATGCCATTTTGTTTCTGATAATAGGCTTTCCACTTGATATCTGGGTTTAAGTCTTTAAAATAATATGTCTGTTTTGTGTCTAAAAAGTTAGGGTAATCTGTAATTAGAGCATCTATTTTGCTCAAATCTTGTAAAGATTGAATATTGCTAAACTGAACTCTATCTGTTAAGTTATCATTTGCGCAAAATATAATTGATGCTGTTGTTAATGCATCATCAAATACATTTTCTTCAAAGTCAAAAACAATTATATGTCTTAATACGTTACTTTTTATTAAGTACGTTTTAACCAATTTCCCATAATCTGAATTTAAAAATTCTGAAGGAATAATATAGGCACAACGACCATTTGGACTTAATTGATGTATTGATTTTAATAAAAAAAGCGTGTAAAGGTTTGTAAAACCATTCAATTTGCATTTTAGGTTGCTTTCAATTTCCTTTAAAATATTTTTATTGTCATAATCGTGGAATTTAAAATAAGGTGGATTGCAAATAATTCCATCGTATTTATTTTTCCAATCATTGTACATATAATCCTGTAAAAGAAGATTTATATTTTCAATATCGTCAAAATGCTGTTTTGCTTTTTCATAAATTTTAGTATCAACTTCATAACCTTTAATCGCAATATCTTCTTTATAGTTTAAAAGTGCTCTCGAAAACACACCAAGGCCAAATGCAGGTTCTAAAACAGTTTTAATATCTTTATTGCCTAAAATCCATTTTGCCATTAAATCTGCAATAGAAAAAGGCGTAAAAAATTGTGCAAATTTTTTACGATGTTCCAAAGAAATTGATTTTGAATAATCATTTTCAATAGAATTATTGCTTATATATTCTTTTATTTCTATCATTTCTATCATTAAAATTCTGCCTCACTAATTCCTAAAACAGTTCTTAATTTATCTAAATCAAGATATGCAGTTCCGCCTTTAAATGTTACATAAAACAATAACCTTCCTCTGTCCATTTCTTTCCTAATGCTTTCGTGTGTTGGTTCATCTACTTTTGAAGCAATAGGATAACCTGTCTTTGAATTAATTTTGATTGTTGTTTTATTTTGATTTTGAACATCTTTTTCCACCGAAAATATTACTCCCTCGTTGTCAGAGTCTGAAATAATAGTTAGGATTTGTTCAAATGAAATTCCATATACTTTGTCAAAAAACACTTGAAAATAAAAATGAGGTACATTAAATGTCTCAATCCATTTATAAACGACTTTAATATCTTCAACTTTTGGTGTAATGGAAAGATAATCTCGTTTTTGAATTTCCTTTATGGCTATCTTTAATTTTTTAAATAATTCATTGACTTCTATAAGTCTTTCATTCGACCTCCAGCCAGGAACTTTAAAATCAAAAATTGAAATAGTTTCAATTGTCAGAGTGTTTAATAAAGTAATGTATTTACTTCGAGTTGGATGATCTAAAACATCTGAATACTCTTTTAAAATTTTGTCTCTTGTTATAAAAGCGATTTCAGTAAATTTTTGAGTTCTTGCTTGCATAGCTACATCATAACGTTCTATTAAAAAAGCACTTGACCTAACCTCAATACCCGCAATTGCCTTTTTTACATAATCCGTTATTTGGCAGTGTGGAATCTGGCTAATGTCGAAACCTAAACTTTCATCAAAATCACTTTTGTTGAAAATTAATAAATCAGGTCGCTTTCCAATAGTATCTAACTCGTTTTGAAAATCTTGATAAAAGCTGTCAAAACCTTCTTCCCCTGCTACTAAATCATCTGACTTGCCGTATTTAATAGCAATGAAGTTCTTAGAAGTTTCATTTATCGCTCTTGTGACAAGATTCTCAGCCCAGTCGCCTTGTTCTTTATTTGTAATAAAATTTGAAGATGCTTGCGTAGGTGTCCTTGCTAGATCTCTTGGTTGCTCAAAGTCAACCAATTCTACAGGCACACCTTTTGTTAATTCTCTAATTCTGTCGAAATAATTCTTTGTTTTATGTTTTGAAATTATATCTTGCAAAGGTATATTTTTCTGTCAGTTTTTGATTATAATTGAATGTTTGTTTACAAAGTCGTACCGAATATACCGCCAGTACTTTATACATTCATTTTGTCAAGCCTAAAAAATCGTTTAGCAATCAAAATTGAAAAAATTGTCCAAGGTATTAATGATACTAATGATAGGATTAATCCAAGCATTCCCGCTGTTGATGGAATTATCATTAGTCCACCGGCAATTAAGCCCCAAATCGCTGTTGCTTTGCTAAATGTATTATCCATTAGCATCACTCTTGAAG
>JAIFKQ010000010.1 GCA_020049515.1 Paludibacter sp.
CATTTTGCACTTTGTTATTATCGGTAAACCAGCCATGGGCTAAAGCACCTTTAATTTGGAGATAACCAAAAGTAAAAGGGACAGCAGTAAAATGTTCAATACCAACAGTAACTTTAGGCATCGGTCTTGCATTTTTGGAAAAAAGTAACCCTCCACTTGATAAAGTAGAGTCTTGATTTCCCAAGTGCTCCTCCCTTGCTCCCACTACCAAATCGAAAACTGATAACAATTGCGCCTTGGCATAGATTTCGTAAAAAAAGACATTTGATTGGTCGTTATCAATTTGCAGAAGAGCATTGGCTTTAAAACCATAATTCAACAGTGACTTTTTGGCATCGAAATCTTTGTTAACACCAGCCAATAAACCTGCGCTAAAAGGCGAATCGGAAATTATCCCATATTGTCGGCTATTCAACCAAAAAGGAGAATAAGCACCAGAAGATGCCACTCCCAAGACACTCACATCACACTTAACTGTATCATTTTGAGCTGATAATAAAAATGGAACAAGAATAAATAAAATTGAATTAAATATCGTTTTTTTGCAGATGTTCATACCTAAAGTTATTTCCAAAATAGTAAATAGTAAATGATTAAATCGTAAATGAATTAGGGTTCAAAACTCCAAAAATCATTCAACACATGCGTATCATTTCCGCCAAAGCCGATATAGCCTATACCATTAATACTGAATGAAATGGCATTTTCTCTGGCCTCACCGGGAATATCACCTCTTTTGTACCACACATTTTTATCCACATCATATTCCATAAAATCAGTTTTAAGGTATCCGCCTGATAAATTGCCACCAAAATTACGTCCGGCAGCAACAAAAAAACGATTATTGATGCTAAGAGCCGTTGCATTTTCGCGCCCCATATCGGGTATACTTTTAAGTTGTATCCATGTATCGCTTGTTGGCAAATACTCCCACCAATCGGAAAGATTGTAGGTGTTGAATCCTGTTCCGCAGTAAACATGGTTATTATTGGCGCACAAAACAGCCCCCGCACGGTAAGAACCGGCGAAGTTATTTATCTTTTTCCAACTATCATCCTCGGGGTTATACATCCAAAATTCATCTGTAAAGCCAGCCCCGTCAAAACCTATACCGACATAAATTTTATCATTAAAAACAAAACTAACACATGAATTGGTGGCAGTAGTTTTTAACGAATCCAAGCCAGTTTTTTTAAACCATTCATCTTTTGCGGGATTGTACATATAGAAATCAAAAAGATTTCCGCCGGTATAAACCTGTTTAGAAATATCGAACCCAAGGCCTACATACGCCATTCCATTAACGACTTCGGCCACTGCATTAACACGAGCGAGGCCTAGAAATGGTTTCATTTCTTTCCAACTATCATCTACGGGATTATACTTCCAACAGTCATTTAGCGCGCCACTTCTTAAATCTGTTCGTCCCAATGCCACATACCCATATCCATCAATCACAAAAGAAACTGCCGAAGCACGCCCTGTGGGTGACATAACAGATTTTTTTGTAAAAGTCATAGATGGATAAGGAGAATCGGCGGGCGAGTTACAACTCCAAAGAATTAGAATGATAGAAATGAAAAATAATCTTTTTAACATAGTGGTCATTAAATTTATCAAAATTCTAAATTATTTTCGAAGCTTTTCAAATCCTAACTTCCACGCCCTTTTCTTTCAAAAAAGCCTTCAACTCTGGGATACCGATTTCTTTGTAATGAAAAATACTGGCTGCCAAAGCTGCATCGGCTTTGCCTTGTACAAATACATCTACAAAATGCTCCATTACTCCAGCCCCGCCGCTAGCTATAACGGGCACATTTACAGCTTCGGAAACGGCGCGCGTAATGTCCAACGCAAAACCATCTTTGGTGCCGTCGTTGTTCATCGAAGTGAGCAAAATTTCACCTGCGCCTAACGCCACAGCCTGTTTTGCCCATGCCACGGTGCGTATATCTGTTGGGGTGCGACCGCCATTCAGAAACACAAACCACTCACCATCAATAAATTTGGTATCGATGGCCAATACCACACATTGACTACCAAACTGACTAGCCAATTCTCTGATTAATTCTGGTCGTAAAACAGCTGAAGTATTAACCGAAAACATCTTCCACGCTCGAAATTCCACCACCAACGGTAAAGGGGATATTGATGTGCTTGGCAATGCGGGTAACAAGCTCCGAAAGGGTTTTTCGTTTTTCCACCGTGGCAGTAATGTCCAAAAAAACAAGCTCATCGGCTCCCATTTTGGCGTACAATGCACCTAACTCCACTGGGTCGCCCACTTCGGTAATGTCCAGGAAATTGATTCCTTTTACGGTTTGTCCGTCTTTAATATCCAGACAAGGTATGATTCGTTTTGCTAACATGTTAATTATTTACTAGTTGGTCATTTACTATTTACTATTGTAGGCCGCAGTTTCTATTAGATACTTGTTTTAATTTTATTCTACTTTTAAAGCAGAATAATCTTGGTTCCAGTCACCCATTTTTACTGTGTGAATGCTATTAACCAATGATTTATCGAAAGAACGTTCAAGGCGAACATAATTTTCTGTGAAGCCCACCATCTTATCGTCTTTGTGGGTACTTTCCCACAGCACATTGGCCGTTTTTCCTATTTGATTTTGATAAAATGCTTTTGTCATTTTATCAGAAAGGGCATGCAACACATCGCTTCGTCGCTTGCGTTCTGTGTTTGAAACGGTATGCTCAATTTCCAACATTGTGGTACCTGCACGCTCGGAATAACTGAAAACATGCAGTTGCGAAATATCAAGCGAACTGATAAACTCCAGTGCATTAGCAAACAATTCGTCCGTTTCGCCCTTCACTCCCACTATCACATCTACACCAATAAAAGCTTCGGGCATGGCAGTTTTTATAGATTCAATTTTATTGGCAAACATTTCTTTGTTATATCTTCGTTTCATTAATTGTAACACCTCGTTAGACCCCGATTGTAAAGGAATATGAAAGTGCGGCATAAAGTGCTTACTTTGAGCCACATAAGCTATCATATCATCAGTTAGCAAGTTTGGCTCAATGGATGAAATTCGAAAGCGAATTTCATCGGGCAATGCATCCAATGCTTTCACTAAATCAAAGAATTTTTCACCCGTCGATTTTCCAAAATCGCCTGTATTTATGCCTGTTAGCACTATTTCTTTTGCACCTTCTGCAATGGCTTGTTGCGCCATTTTTACGGTTTCGTCTATGCTTGCATTTCGGCTTTTTCCGCGTGCCAAAGGTATGGTGCAATAGGTGCAATGATAATCGCAGCCGTCTTGCACTTTAAGGAAAAACCGGGTGCGGTCGTCGCGAGAACACGATGGTTTAAAATCGTGGGTGGCAGCAATTTCTGATCGATGAACAACTGCATTTTGATTGTTATCGAGATTCTGTAGGTGGTCTAAAATGCTAAACTTTTCGTTGGCACCAAGCACCAAATCTACTCCCGCAATCATGGAAATCTCTTCGGGTTTTAACTGTGCGTAGCATCCTGTTACTACCATTATGGCGTTTGGATGCTGTCTGTTAAGACGGTTGATAGCTTGGCGGCATTTATGGTCGGCAGTGTCGGTTACCGAGCAAGTATTTATGATACAGACATCTGCCTGCTCGCCAGGGCGCACTTTGAAGAAACCTTCGTCGCTAAGCTGTTTGCCAATGGCTGAAGTTTCGGCAAAATTAAGTTTGCAGCCTAAAGTATGAAAAACTACCTTTTTATTGTTGAATACTGAATTATCTGTCATGAATGAAAATGGAAATTTTGAGCCACAAAGGTAGTGAAAATTGAATAAACATCTATTTCTATTTTATTGTGAAGCTGTAAATGAAGCAAAACGCAAATGTGAGAAATAAATAATGTGACAGGAATTTTCATTCGTCTTTTAGCACATACAACTGATAAACAACACATTGAAAGACAAAAGAAATAAATAATTGAATGGCAGAAATATTGAATTTTCGCAAATCCTTAGTAAAGAAACAGAAATAAACCAATGGTTATAGTGCTCCAGAAAATCAATCCACAACCATTAATACTCTTTTGGCTTTTCACCTCTCATCACCCTTAATCCACTCATGGCCAGGGCTTCCATTTCATTTTCGCCGGGATAAACAATCACATTGACAAGGGGTGAAATCATGGTTTTAATAAAATCAACCACCATTATGCTGTGGGCAATTCCACCAGTAAGTATCACCGCATCGGCTTTTCCTTGAAGTACAACCAACATCGCTCCTATTTCTTTTGCCACGTTATAAGCCATGGCATCAATAATCAATTTTGCATAAATATCGCCAGCTGATGCTCTACTGACAGCCTCCTGAACATCTGTAGTTCCTAAATGTGACATTAAGCCGCCATTTCCAATCAGGAGATTATGAATTTCTGCTTTGTCTAACTTTCCTTCAAAACAAAGATTTATCAATAAACCAGCATCCAAAGTGCCGGCACGCTCGGGCGAAAAAGGACCGTATCCGTCCAGTCCTTGATTTAAGTCCACTACATTTCCTAACTTATGCGCCGCAACAGAAATTCCGCCACCCAAATGAGCTATCACTAGATTCAGCTGTTCGTAGGTAGTACCAATTGTGGCTGCATATTTTCGAGCTATTGCTTTGTGGTTGAGGGCGTGAAACATGGAGCGGCGTGGCATGCTAGGCAAACCACTTATGCGAGCAACATCCTGCATCTCGTCAACCACCACCGGATCGGCAATAAAAGCTTGGCATCCTTGAATAGTGTCGGCTATTTCGCGAGCAATAATAGCACCTAAGTTACTGGCATGTTGAGAGATTTCTGGATTTTTCAAATCACTCACCATTTTATCATTGACAGTATAAACCCCTGATGCTAAAGGTCGAACAAAACCACCACGTCCCACCACTGCCGACAAATCAGTAAGCTGAATGCCATCGGACTTTAAAAATTCCAACATCAGATTTTTACGAAATTCACATTGCTCAAATAATGATTTATAGGGCAAAAGCTCTTCGGGAGTATGCTTGATGGTATGTAAACTGAGCAGGCTTTCATCTTCGTAAAATGCAAATTTGGTAGAAGTTGAACCTGGATTTATGGGATTTTATTGGTGCACAATACAAATCGTGAGCGTAAAAAAGTTGGTTCTAAATGCGATATGGAAATCACAAGATCCCGATCTAAGCCAACTACTTTAATTTCATAAACTTAAATGCTACAGCAGTGTCTTTATTTCTAATTTGAATAATAAATAATCCTTTTTGTTTCAATTCAATACTCATTTCGTAAGCATTGGCTTTTGCTTGAAAAAGAGAAATTCCGGTAAGCGAATAAACTTGTATCATTTCATTTCCGTGCAGGCCTGTAATAGTAAGTTGGCCATTGCTGTTAAATATTTTTATCGACGAGCTATTATATTCTGCTGCTTTATTACTTAACAATGTCTTTGTGCTTATCGTTTCGGATTGTTGTGATGTGGAACTTCCCAGCGTAGCCCTTACTTGATAGAAGTACGAATTATTTTCCTTTAAATTTGAAATTACAGATGAATTGGTGGAAACTGGAAAATCTTTTATAATATAAATCGATTCCTGATTGCCGTAAGT
>JAIFKQ010000197.1 GCA_020049515.1 Paludibacter sp.
CATAAATACCCATTAAATGATTAATCTCCTAACGGAGAATGTACTGTACTCGCATTCTACTCTATTGATATTCAACTCCTACGGAGTAAATATAACTTGTTCTTAACCCGAACTCAGGTTAACAGCAATGTTAACGTATTCCGCGAATTGCTCCTAATGTCCTATTTTTCATTATGTAACCACATTGTCGCTTAGTTCAAAATTATTTTTCGAAAGATTGTTTCAGCTACTGTTTTAATTTTTACTACATAAATTCCTTTTTCACAATCATTCATATCTATCTCTGCATTTGAATTTTTTGTTTTGAAATTGGAGCGTATTATTTTACCCAACATATTAGTTATTTCAATTTCCATGATAGGGTTGAAGCTGCTTATTTTGAATTTTCCATTGGAGGGATTCGGAAATAGTGAAACATTTCCTACAATCATTTCTTTTGTATCATTCGATGATTCTGAATAATAATAATGGGTACTATCGCCCGAAAGTGCTGTAATTCCATCTAAGTCCCAGTCTTTATCCGAACTACCAATGAGGTAATAGTCTAAATTGTAAGTGTTTATTACAGTATTGCTGTCGTGCCAATTACCTTCAAACCATTCTTGTTCTATTTCTTTTATTTTGTTGTTGTTATTATCAAAAATAGCTACAGATTGTGATTTGTTTTCCCAATCTATCTCATTCCAAGTTTGTTGTAAATCTCCAGTTTTTAGATTTTTTTGTGCGTTATAATAATAAGTGTATTTGTTTGAATTTACCCAATCACCCCCAATCCAAATTTGATACGTATCTGTTATCGAATTTCCTTGTTCGTCGTAGGTATATAAAAATTGCCATTCATCCTCCCATGCTGTTCCATTCCATTTTTGTTTGCCTTCGCTCAAATTATTGTTTTGATAATCATACGTATAAATGTATTTTTGGGTATATAATTCTAACCCGCCCATCAAGTTTTTTTGGGTCTCACTGAGCCTCATGTTTTGCGCGTTGTAGGCATATTCAGTCAATTTGCTATCCATCCAATCCGATATTACCCACATTTGTTCTTTTTCTGATAATGTATTTTTGTTGGCATCGTAAGTGTAAAAAGTCCTTGATACGTTTTCTAATGGACCCATCAACGCACTTTGATGAGTTTCGATAATCTTATTATCATTGTCATCATAGGTGTAATTATTTAATGAGAAAATAGTCCAGCCTTCATTTTCCCACATTTCTGTTTTATTGGAAATCAATTTTTTATTATCATCATACTCTGATTTGAATTGCATGCTATTTTCCCAATTATTGTTATTCCAGTTTTGCCACAGAAACCCAGTGAGCATAAATCCATCATAATATATAAGTGTTTTAGAGTAATTTTCCCATTTATTTTCTTTCCATTTCTGGTCTATTTCACTTACAAGTTGATTGTTAGAATTATAAGTTATTGCAATGGTTTTATAGGAGTTTTTCCACTCGTTGCTATCTACATCCCATTCCCAGTTTCTTACGCTATCTTGCGTGCTGTATGCCGTTAAATGCGTAACTGATTGTATCCCAATTAACTGCATTAAATCTATGGCTGGGTTTATGCTTTTCGTTTTCCCAATCTCTTGGTTTTTACTTGTGTTTTTTTGCTTGGTGGAATTACATTTATTATTAGTTAAAGTTTCACTTTGTGCAAAGGCATTCATCCCTAATGCCAGTATTGCCATGAGTAATGTTTTTTTCATAATGTTTGTTTTAGGTCTTTTACTAGTTTAAAATACTTTGTTTTAGTTCAATTTTATTTGGCAAAGTTCGACAATTATTTTATGCGATTATTTAGACTATACTCTAAAAAACATTAGGATAAACAACTATTCTAAAAAGTGCAAACCCTATAGAAATTATCTCGTTACAATACTGATGTTGCGAACGCATTTTTTTAGCTGCTTGCAATATAACAATAATGTATTCAATGCTTTATACTTTATTTGAGTAAATAATCTTGTTTGATTTTCAGTTACATTTTTTTTTATGGTATTCTTTTTTGCTCTTAGCCCTTTGTTTCCTGCCAATTTTATATACAATTGATGTCTTGATTTTCTGTTTTGTTTTATGTTGTATAACATAAAATTAGATTAGATTTTTATCTTTGGTTTGCCTTATCTTTGCAGCACAGTTCAGCACAGTAAAAAGTACATTAAAAACGATCAGACTTTAAATCAAATTACATTTAATTAATAATTAGTAAGACCTAGTAAATGAAGGTTTTATGAAATAACAAATATATCAATAAATAATTCCAGTTACTTATGTCACACCCAAAGCTTGTCACAAAAGAATACAAACTTCCTTTTATCTTTATCACTTCATTATTTTTCTTGTGGGGGCTTGCTCATGGAATGTTGGATACCTTAGACAAACATTTTCAGGAAATTCTCCACTTACACAAATGGCAATCTAGTTTAATTCAATTTGCCTTGTACGGAGCTTATTTCAGCATGGCTATTCCTGCAGGAATGTTTATGAAGCGATATGGTTACAAAAAAGGAATTGTGGTGGGATTATTTATCTTTGCTTCGGGTGCATTACTTGTTGCCGCTACTGCAGTATTTGAATCATTCTGGATTTTCCTTTCGTGTTTATTTCTTATAGGATCCGGCTTAGCTACACTTGAAACTGCTGCAAACCCATATACGACTAAATTAGGCCCCAAAGAAACTGCAGAAAGAAGAATCAATTTATCTCAATCTTTTAATGGATTAGCGTGGGTGTTGGGACCCCTTATTGCATTGTACATTTACAACAGCACCAGCGAAGTAGTAGGAGAAAAATTATATTCTACCATTCTACCTATGTTGATCATTGGATTATTGGTATTGGCTGTGGCATTTGTTTTTATGCATTTAAAGCTTCCCGAAATTACAGAAGAAGATGAAGTTCATGCACACGGTTTTATTGAATCATCATTTGAAGAAAAATCAACATTTCACATTCCACTAAAAAAACAACCCCATTTCGTACTTGGTGTAATAGCTCAATTTTCTTATGTGGCTGCGCAAACGGGAATTTTTAGCTATCTAATAAATTTTGTAACCGATGCTGGACAAGATCCTAAATTTGATGTAAAATTAGCCCCGTTCTTTTTAAGTATCGGTTTTGCCTTGTTTATGCTTGGCAGGATAAGCGGTAGTTATATAATGTCGTTGGTAAAGCCCACAAAATTATTGGCAATTTGTGCTGGATTAGCTGCTATTTTATTGCCGGTTGTGAGTCTGAAGCTAGGATGGATTTCTTTAATATCGCTCTATACTGTATTTTTTGTGATGTCAATTATGTTCCCAACCATTTTTGCATTGGCAATAAAAGATTTAGGACCACAAACTAAAAAAGCGTCCTCATTTTTGGTAATGGCTGTAGTTGGTGGAGCAGTTTTTCCTCCTTTGATGGGCTTAATTGCCGATCACTTTGGAATGTCAATCGGATTTTTAGTACCAATACCGTTTTTTGTATTTATCGCATACTATGCTCTTAGAGGTCATATAATTAGATATGCTTAAATATACTCAAATAAGCAAATAATGCCTCAAATTAAATTTTCAAATTCTACCTCAAAAATTAAAACTCTAGCAGACGGGATAAGTACGTCTATCATGCAAGGGAAAATACGAATGGGTGACAACTTGCCATCTATCAATGAGGCAAGTACAAAACACAAAGTTTCGCGCGATACGGTTTTTAAAGCATACAACGAACTCAAAAGAAGAGGGTTAATTGATTCTAATCCTACGAAAGGTTATTTTGTGACTGGAGATGTAAATCGTGTTTTGCTTTTACTAGATACTTATTCGGCTTTTAAACAAGATTTATACCATCAATTTGTAGGAAATTTGCCCGAAAATTATAAAGTAGATTTGATTTTTCATCAATACAACGAACATCTTTTCGAAACCATAATACGTGAGAGTATTGGTAAATATAGCATGTATGTGGTTATGAATTTTTCGAACGATAAATTTTCTGATACACTAAAAGCCATTCCTACTAATAAATTGTTACTGTTGGATTTTGGTAATTTCGAAAAAAAAGATTTTTCATTTATATGTCAAGATTTTAATGAGTCATTTTACAACTGTTTGATTGAAGCAAAAAAGTTACTCCAGAAATACAGTAAATTATCTTTTGTTTTTCCTGAGGAGATTTGTCATCCAGAAAGCTCTATTGTTTATTTTATTAGCTTTTGTAAAAAAAATAATTTTCAATTTGAGGTTGTTAGATCTAAAATTGACTGGAAAGGCGTTTCGGATAAAACAGCATATATATGTATTTCGCCAATAGATTTGGTCAAGATTATTAAAGATGCAGACGCTAAGCATTTCATTGTAGGAAGCAATATAGGACTAATTGCCTATAATAATGATCCAGTTTTAGAAGTTATTAAAAACGGTATTTCCTCTATAAGTATCGATTTTGGTCTAATGGGCGAAAAAGCAGCAAACTTTGTATTAAAAAAAGAACCTTTAAAAGAGTACTTACCAACTAACCTAATTTTAAGAGGTTCTATTTAATTTGACATTTTAAGAGTATTTGTTTTTAGATAAAATTTTAAGGGTCTTGCTGGAAATTATATAACAAATCGAACTTTTTATTCAAAAACTACCATTCAGAAATTACAATATAAATTTAATAAATAGTAAACATGGATTTCATGCCATTAGAAGTTTGAGTCCAAAATAATAAAAAAAAACATGAAAGCAGGATCATTAGATGGTGATTTTTCAGCAGCTGAAAATAACCAACAAAGAAAAATCAAGACAGGACGTTTGCAAGGCGAAAATCCTAAAATCGGAATTCGTCCTACCATCGATGGTCGATTAGGCGGAGTGAGAGAATCACTAGAGGCTCAAACCATGAATATGGCCTTGAGTGTTGCCGAATTGATTGGCTCAACGCTTAAATATGCAGACGGAACTCCAGTGCAGTGTGTTATTGCCGATACAACTATTGGCCGTGTAGACGAGGCTGCAGCTTGTGCCGAAAAGTTTAAATTAGCTGGCGTTGGAGCTGTTTTAACTGTTACTCCAGCATGGTGTTATGGTAGCGAAACCATTGATATGGACACACATATGCCAAAAGCTATTTGGGGTTTTAACGGAACAGAACGTCCTGGTGCGGTTTATTTGGCTGCTGCATTGGCAGGTCACAACCAAAAAGGATTACCTGCTTTTGGTATTTACGGTCGCGATGTTCACGATAGTGATAACACAAAAATTCCAGCAGATGCAAAAGAAAAAATTCTTCGTTTTGCCAAAGCTGGTGTGGCTGTAGCTACTTTGCGTGGAAAATCATATTTGTCGATTGGTTCAGTATCAATGGGTATTGCTGGTTCAATTGTAGATGCCGATTTTTTCCAAAGCTACCTTGGTATGCGTAACGAATCGGTTGACATGAGTGAAATCATTCGCCGTGTTCAATTAAATATTTTTGACCCAATTGAATTTGAAAAAGCCATTGCATGGACACTAAAAAATTGCAAATCGAAAGAAGGTGAAGATACCGTAAATTTAGGTGAAAACTTAAAATCGCGCGAAGTACTTGATTCAGAATGGGAATTTGTGGTAAAAATGACCATTATTATTCGTGATTTAATGATTGGAAATCCACGATTGAAAGAGCTCGGTTTTGGTGAGGAGTCATTAGGACACAATGCCATAGCATCGGGTTTTCAAGGTCAACGTCAATGGACTGATTTTATGCCAAATGGCGATTTCTCGGAAGCAATTTTGAATTCATCCTTCGACTGGAATGGTATTCGTGAATCATTTATTGTTGCTACAGAAAATGATTCATTGAACGCTGTTGCCATGTTGTTTGGTAAATTAATTGCTAATACAGCTCAGGTTTTTGCAGATGTACGCACCTTTTGGAGTACCGATGCCGTGGAACGAGTTACAGGTTACAAATTGGAAGGTTTGGCTGCCAACGGATTAATTCACTTGATAAATTCAGGCTCAGCTGCACTCGATGGCAGTGGCGAACAAACCATTGATGGCAAACCAGCAATGAAACCTTTCTGGGATATTAGCGAAGAGGAAGCTCAAAAATGTTTAGACGCAACAACTTGGTTTCCTGCTGATTGCGGTTATTTCCGTGGAGGAGGTTTCTCATCTAATTTCTTATCCAAAGGTGGAATGCCAGTAACAATGGCACGTGTGAACTTGATAAAAGGTCTAGGTCCAGTTTTGCAAATTGCTGAAGGTTGGACAGTGGAAATTCCCGAAGAGGTTCATAAAGTACTTGACCAACGCACTAGCAAAACATGGCCTACTACTTGGTTTACACCACGTTTGACTGGCGAAGGTGCTTTCATAGACGTCTATTCGGTAATGAATAACTGGGGTGCTAACCATGGTGCTTTCAGTTTTGGACATATTGGTGCCGATTTAATCACTTTGTCTGCCATGCTTCGTATTCCAGTTTGTATGCATAATGTGGCCGAGGATAAAATTTTCCGTCCGAGTGCATGGGCAGCTTTTGGAATGGAGAAAGAAGGGTCGGATTATCGTGCTTGCCAAACTTATGGTGCGTTGTATAAATAATTGAACTTTTATCTTCAAAAAATCAAACCACAATCCGACTTTTAGGATTATGGTTAGTCCTTAAATTTATCGTTTGAAAAGACGTATTATTACTGCGTAGAATCATATTACAGCAAAAATATAATTCTATTTTCTTAAAACCAATACTTTTTGACAAGTGTATGTGAGTCCACTTGTCAAAAAGTAGAGTTTTAATGTCAAATATCATATCCCTTTTGCTTAAATTAATCAATATCTTTGCAGCAACTTTAAAAACAGCATGAAAAACAAATCATTTCTGGCATTCGACATCGGTGCCACCAGCGGTCGTTCCATCTTGGGAACGCTTGATAATGGCAGACTTCAAATGAAGGAACTGACCCGTTTTCCAAACCAAATGCTACTTATTGGCAATCATTTTCATTGGAACATTTATTCTTTGTTCGAAAATTTGAAAGCCGGATTGGTCGCTGCAAAAAAAGAAGGAGTTGAAATTTCCTCCATTGGTATTGATACCTGGGGTGTAGATTTTGCCTTAATTGCTAGCGACGGTTCTATCCTAGGTGCTCCGTATGCATATCGTGATCCTCATACTTATGGCGCACCCGAAAAATTTTTCAACATTGTGCCACGAGAAAAAGTGTATAATCTTACAGGAATTCAGGTGATGAATTTCAATAGTTTGTATCAGCTTTTTGCATTAAAACAAAATGGTAGCTCGCTATTGGAAGCCACTTCCGAAATTTTGTTTATGCCCGATGCGCTTTCCTATTTGCTTACCGGCAACAAAGTGGTGGAATATACCATTGCCTCTACTTCTCAAATTCTAAATCCACGTACCAAACAGTTCGAATCCCAATTACTTGAAGCGGCAGGTGTTTCACCTTCCATTTTGGGCGAAATTGTTATGCCCGGACATCTTATTGGAACGCTGACAGATGTATTGGCAGAAGAAAGTGAGTTAGGAAAAGTACCGGTGATAGCAGTGGCTGGGCATGATACCGCTTCGGCAATTGCAGCTATTCCTGCTGAAAATGAACGATTTGCATACTTAAGTTCTGGTACTTGGTCGCTAATGGGCATTGAAGTAAAAGACGCCATTATCAATGACGAAACTTTTGCATTGAATTTTACCAACGAAGGTGGCATTGAAGGAACAACTCGTTTTTTGAAAAATATTACCGGCATGTGGTTGCTAGAGCAATGCCTGAAGGAATGGAAAAAAGAGGGAATTACCTACGCTTATGAAAAGTTGGTGTTGATGGCCGAATCAGGAACGCCTTTCCAATCGTTGATTGACCCAGACCACGCCTCGTTTGCAAACCCAACTTGCATGATTACAGCAATAAAAAATTATTGTGAAGAAACTGGACAAACTGCACCTACAAGTCATACTGAATTTGTACGCTGTATCTTCGAAAGTCTTTCGTTGAAATACAAATCTGTATTAGGGATGTTAGTTAATTTGGCTCCGTTTTCCATCGACAAATTACATGTTATTGGTGGTGGTTCAAAAAATCCGTTGCTCAATCAATGGACTGCCAATGCGATTGGAATTCCAGTAATTGCTGGTCCATCGGAAGCTACAGCCATTGGTAATATAATGATTCAAGCCAAAGCAGCTGGTTGCGTTGATTCGTTGCAGGAAATGCGCCAAATCATTTGTGATTCTATTCAGTTGGATGAATTTTTGCCACAAAATAACGAAGAGTGGGCAAAGGCTTATCAAAAATTTTTGGAAATAATAAAAAATAAAATAGCTAACTAATTAATAATAAACTTCGTATTAATCCGTGTAATTCGTATTAATACGTAAAATTCGCAACTAAAAAAGATGAAAGACTCACAAATTTCAGAAGCATTTGAATATGCTAAAGCACGATATGCCGACTTGGGCATTGATGTAGATAATGCTGTATCACAGCTAGATAAACTGTCCATTTCCTTGCATTGCTGGCAAGCGGATGATGTTACCGGATTTGAAATTGGCGATGGAGAACTTACAGGTGGCATACAAGCTACTGGAAATTATCCTGGAAAAGCCCGCACTATGGCCGAAGTTCGTTCTGATATTGACAAAGCAATGTCATTAATTCCTGGAGAACATCGTGTAAATCTTCACGCTTTTTATGGCGATTTTGGAGGCGAGTCTGTTGACCGTGACCAAATTGAACCAAAGCATTTCCAAAGCTGGATTGATTGGGCTAAAGAAAAAGGATATAAATTGGACTTCAACAGTACTTGTTTTTCTCACGAAAAATCAGCTGATGGTTTCACTTTGTCTCACCGCGACCCAGCCATCCGTGAATTCTGGATTGACCACGTTATTCGTTGTCGTAAGATAGCTGAAGAAATGGGTCGTCAATTGGATTCAAAATGTATTCACAACATCTGGATTCCTGATGGGTCTAAAGATGTGACGGTTGACCGTTTATTATATCGCAAAAACTTGAAAGAATCATTGGACAAAGTTTTTGAATACAAAACCAATGACGAATATATGTTGGACAGCATCGAATGTAAATTATTCGGTATTGGTAGCGAAAGCTTTGTAGTTGGTTCACATGAATTTTACATGGGTTACGGAGTTGCCAACAACAAAATGATTACGTTGGATTCAGGTCATTTCCACCCAACCGAAGTTATTTCTGATAAAATTTCTTCTTTGTTGCTTTTTGCTCCTGAAATTATGCTTCACGTAAGTCGTGGCGTACGTTGGGACAGTGACCACGTAGTAATTTTGAGCGACGAATTATTGGCACTTTCTCAAGAAATTATCCGTTGCAATGCGTTGGATCGTGTTCACGTTGGATTGGATTATTTCGATGCGTCTATCAACCGTATTGGAGCTTATGTAGTGGGCGTACGCGCTACTCAAAAAGCATTGTTGCAAGCATTATTGGAGCCAATTACACAATTGCGTGCTTTCGAAGCAAATGGTCAGAACTTTGAACGTTTGGCTCTATTAGAAGAAGCAAAATCATTGCCGTGGGCGGCTGTGTATGATTATTATTGTATGAAAAAAGGCGTTATTGCTGGCGAGGCTTATATTGCCAACATCCAACAATATGAAATTGACGTGACGTCTAAAAGATAGAATCTACTGATTAATGATTAGTTGTTAGTGATTAGTGGCTTTCCACTTATCACTAACCGTTAATCACTAATCGTTAATCACTAATCACTAATCGTTAACCACTAATCTATATATTACGTGAACACAATCATTGGGTTATTAATCATAGCTATTGGCAGTATAGGACAATCGAGTTCTTATGTGCCAATAAAGAAAGTAAAAACATGGGCTTGGGAAAGTTTTTGGTTGGTTCAAGGCATTTTTGCATGGCTTGTTTTTCCATATCTAGGCGCATTATTGGCTGTACCAGAAGGACACTCGTTAATGGAAGTGCTGTCATCGGGCGAAGGTGCAGCATTAACTGCATTGTTTTATGGCGCACTTTGGGGTGTGGGTGGACTTACTTTCGGGTTGAGTATGCGCTACCTTGGCGTGGCTTTGGGTCAATCAATTGCATTGGGAACTTGCTCTGCATTTGGAACTTTAATACCTGCCTTAATAAAAGGGAAAGACCTTTTTACAGGCGATGGATTGGTTTTACTTATTGGCGTAAGTATTGCCATTGCAGGAATTGCAGTGATTGGATTTGCTGGAAGTTTGCGTTCTAAAAATATGACCCAAGAGCAAAAATTGGCCGCTGTAAAAGATTTCGCTTTAGGTAAAGGTTTAATCGTAGCTTTAACAGCTGGGGTGATGAGTGCCTGTTTTAGTCTAGGACTAGAAGCGGCAGAGCCCATAAAAGTAGCTGCTATTGCATTGGGGTCTCAAGCTTTATTTGCTGGATTACCTGCAATTTTAATGATTACGGCAGGTGGATTCATTACCAATGCTGTATATTGTTTGTTCCAAAATTTCAAAAACAATACCATGAAAGATTATTTTGGTGTTAGCACTGGAGTTTTTATAAACAATGTTTTGTTTTGCGCATTGGCTGGCATACTATGGTATTCGCAGTTTTTTGGATTGGCTTTGGGAAAAAGTTATCTAACCGAGGGTAGTGTAATGATGGCATTTTCGTGGAGTATTCTCATGTCGCTAAACGTAACGTTTAGTAATGTGTGGGGAATACTGTTAAGTGAATGGAAAGGAGCTGGTTCTAAAACGATTGGCGTATTAGTTTTGGGAATGCTTATTCTTATTTTCTCATTAGTATTGCCCAATTTATTATAGAATAACATAATTGACAATTAAAATATTTTAATAAGTCGAAGGGAGTTTTCAATATATTTCCTTCGGCTTTTCCCATAAAATTTTCTTATACAAATTAATATCTATGGCTGTAGTAGTAATTTTGCCTAAACAAGGGCAATCGGTTGAGAGTTGTATCATCACCGAAATCAAAAAGAAAAAAGGTGATACGGTAAAAAAAGGGGATGTTCTGTTCTCTTACGAAACGGATAAAGCTTCGTTCGAAGAAGAATCGCCAATTGACGGAGTGGTACTTGAAAGTTTTTACAACGAAAACGACGAAGTGCCTGTATTGCTTGACATGATGGTAATTGGACAACCGGGTGATGAATATGCTGGTCTTCTTAGTAGAGACGCGGCATGCCACGTCTCTACACCAGACGCGGCATGCAACGTCTCTACACCAGACGCGGCACCTGCTGCTGTTATTGTTGAAGCAAAACCAACCGTTGTAGAATCTCAGAACACGAAACACGAAACTCAAAACGCGATCCCGATAGCTATCGGGATCGAATCTTCATTCGTTTCTCCTCGTGCTAAAAACTTAGCCGAAAAAGAAGCACTGAACGCTAGCGAATTGATTGGTTCAGGACCTGCTGGACGTGTGATTGAAAAAGACGTATTAGCTGCTTTGGAAAACCGCGGCAAATTAACGCCGCTTGCAAAAGCTGTTGCTGTTGCCGAAGGAATTCAACCACAAGGCGCTGGTTCTGGTTTGGCTGGGACTGTAAAATCTACTGATTTACTACCTCCTGTAAATGCTGTTTACGGTTTGGATTACGAAGACAAAAAATTGTCGAACATGCGTAAGTTGATTGCAAAAGCAATGCATACTTCTTTGCAAAACTCGGCTCAGTTGACGCACCACTTGGGAGCTGATGCTCGTAAAATTCAGTCCTTGCGCAAAAAAGCCAAAAAAGCATTCGAAGCTGGAACTTTATC